>CAZPEK010000128.1:0-9346 GCA_964585555.1 uncultured Leptospirales bacterium
TAGGCGAGACAACCGGAATACCGACGTGTCCATGGCGGGTAGGTGCCACCCGGCTCCTTGAGGCCTTGAGTAGAGGGGCTGCAGAGGTTATAACAGGAGAGCCTGATTCGAGACGTTATCGTTTTATCCGGAATCTGGCGGCAGATTCAGGTCTTGATGACCGGTGGAAGGTCTATCATCTCAGGGATGTGAGGCTTGCTTCTCTTCTTCAGTCTGAAGAAAAAATGGCGGATATTATTTTTTGTGATCCCCCCTATGATAAAAATAAGGGCCCGACAAAACTTTATACGAAAAAGCTCCGCCTCATTGAAGAGGCGGGTATACTGAATAAAAATGGCACTGTGGTGATGCAGCATTTCGGTTTCAACGAGCTTGATGAAATTGCGGGGAAGTTTACTGTTGTCAAAAGTCATCGTTACGGTAATTCTGCCCTGACTTTTTACAAAAATGTAACACCATAAATGTTCTAATAGTTGTAATTGACAGCTTCCTGGCCATATATTGATAGTGTTACATGAAGAATATGGTCTTAAAAGGATAAAGAGGTTTTAGTATGACATCAAATAAAGAAGATTTGACCATGGCCCCGGAAGAAGAAGGGGTCTCGAATTTTATTAAAGAAATTATCCGTAAAGATATTGAAACGGGAAAACATGACGGTGCCGTAGTGACTCGTTTTCCCCCTGAACCTAACGGCTATCTTCATATTGGTCATGCAAAATCGATATGCCTTAACTTCGGCCTGGCAAAGGAGTTTAACGGCCGATGCCACCTGCGGTTCGATGATACAAATCCTGAAAAAGAAGAAGATGAATACGTTGAGTCTATCCAGGAAGATGTCCGGTGGCTCGGTTTTGACTGGGGAGAGCATCTTTATTTTGCCTCTAATTATTTTGAGAAGATTTACAGCTACGCCCTTGAACTTATAAAAGGGGGAAAGGCTTATGTGTGTGATCTGACGGCTGATGAAATGCGGCAATACCGGGGAACCCTGACTGAACCGGGAAAGGAAAGCCCTTACCGGAGCAGATCAATAGAAGAAAATCTGCAGCTTTTTGCTGAAATGCGCGAAGGAAAGTATAAAGATGGCGAGAAGGTTCTTCGGGCAAAGATTGATATGGCCTCGGGCAATATCAATATGCGGGATCCGGTAATGTACCGCATCAAGCACGCTGACCATCACCGCACCGGCAGCGCATGGTGCATATACCCATCATATGATTTTACCCATGGCCAGTCAGACTCTCTTGAAAATATAACCTATTCAATATGTACCCTTGAGTTTGAAAATCATCGGCCCCTTTACGACTGGTTTATCCGTGAACTGGGGATTTTTCCGTCACGGCAGATCGAATTTGCCCGCCTGAATCTCACATACACGGTAATGAGTAAACGTAAACTTTTGCAGCTGGTTAAAGAGAATCATGTCGATGGCTGGGATGATCCCCGCATGCCGACCCTGGCGGGAATGCGGCGCCGCGGATATACCCCTGAGTCTATTCGGGACTTCTGTGACCGCATCGGTGTTGCCAGGGCTGACAGTATGGTTGATTTTGCCCTTCTTGAGCACTGCCTGCGGGAAGATCTGAACCGTCGGGCCCCCCGGGTGATGACGGTGCTGAAGCCACTAAAGCTGGTTATAACCAACTACCCCGAAGGAAAGGAAGAAAAGCTGACCGCAGAGAATAATCCTGAAGATCTCTCAATGGGAAGCCGGTCACTTTATTTTGGAAGGGAAATTTATATTGAGCAGGATGATTTTAGAGAAGAAGCTCCGAAAAAATATTTCAGGCTTGCGCCGGGAAAAGAGGTTCGCCTGAAGCACGCTTATATTATAAAGTGTGAGGAAGTTATCAAGAATGAAGCCGGAGACATTACCGAGCTTCGATGTACCTATGATCCTGAAACCAAAAGCGGGGAAGCCACGGTAGAACGTAAGGTAAAGGGGACTCTTCACTGGGCCTCCGGTGCTCATTCCGTAAAGGCGGAAGTTCGTCTCTATGATCATCTCTTTAATAAAGAGAATGCCGATGAGATAGAAGAGGGGCAGACATTTCTTGATAATATAAATCCAGAGTCTCTGACAGTGCTGCAAGACTGTCTTGTGGAAAAAAGTCTTATTGATGCGTCTTCTGGCGAAACCTTTCAGTTTTTCAGGCATGGATATTTCTGTGTTGACCCCGATTCAACAGGTGAAAAGCCAGTATTTAACCGGGCGGTTTCCCTTCGTGATACCTGGGCAAAGATAGAAAAGAAAATGAAAGAAGGAGAATAGAAAAAGCCGGGCCGGCTGGCCAGGTTTATCTGCTATCTTCTTATCTTAACCTCGCCGCTATAGGTTATCTCCAGGGTCTGAATCGCGGAAATGGCCCTGAAATATGAAAGGGGCATTTCGCTTGCCAGGCTGTGGTAGGCAAGGGCTATGTAGCGGTTGGGATTTTTACGTCCCGGCCGTGTGGAATCAACAAGGTGCCATCGGCTTCCGTAATATGCTTCTCCCCACATGTGATAGACCAGAACATTTTTTTTCCCCTGATATTCTGGAACCAGGATAAGGCCCACTAATGCCCGTGCGGGGATGCCCGCGGAACGAAGAAGGGCTATGGTAAGTATGGTGAACTCTGTACAGTCACCGCTTTTAGATGATATTATGTTTTTTGCCGGCATGAGCGGTATGCCCGTTGTTACATTCTTTATGTATCTGTATACATGCCGCTCTACCGCATCTATCGCAGGTCCCTTTTTGGGCAAACCTGCTGCCATGGTTCGCACGGATTTGCTGTTCAGGTTAAGAAAACGGGTGTCCCTCAGGTACCTCGCTCGATTGGGGAGGCGGACAAGGCGTTTCTGCGGGCCAGTCTTCAGAAGTACTGTTGTTACTTCCCCCCTTCGGCTGGTTTTTAATATAGACTGGTAGGGCGTTGAGAGGCCTTTGAAAACTTCCCCCCTTACTTTTAATGTAAAGAGTGAATGATCTTCATGGTACACAATGGAGTGAAACTTTTTTAAAGCCACAGAGTAGACTGCAGGATCAAGGGTGATGCCGGGGGAAGATATCCCGGTAAAAAATGTAAGAAAAAGCAGTATGAAAAGTCTTTGGGACTGTCCTGCTGGTAGCTTCATGTGCCTTATCTTCCTTACTTATTATAATCTTTTATTCTGTATTTATTTAATGATCAGTTCAATGCGATTATTGAGCATTAATATTATTGCTTTTTGAGCAATTCCATTTTCATCGATAAAAATATCAATATTTTTTGAATTTTCAATACGCTGAACTATGTGAATCAGCTGTTTTGTTTTTCCATTGATTGTCACTTCTTCGTGGCCCTTGACTTTCATCCTGACATTGATCGGTTCTTCTGTTTCAAAGGTCGGATCATAGAGAAGGGCAGATACCTGGGTTCCTTTCTTGAATCTTTTTTTAATGAGGAAGTCCATGAAATAATTGCCGTCAAGAATGAAGGGCTTTTCGATGGTGAACCGGGTTTTTTGTCCCCCCGCGGTTAGTTCAACTGTTTTATCTTTGAATTCAGCAATGGTATTTATTTCCTGTCGTTTTTTGCCATTTAATACTGTATTGTATATTTCCAGTTTCACCGGTTTGAAATCAGCAGTTTCTGTGATGACCTGGCGGGTTGTATTTTTTACGTCACCAAGAACCATGTCCATTTGTATGGCAGAAATGAAAAGTCCGTCTCGCTGGCTGTTGCTCACCGATGCCGTGCCTATTTTAACGCCATTCATTAAAAGCTGGTAGACCCAGGTGCCCTGGGCAATGGATGTGGGAGTCTTTACACTGCAGCCTGGAGCGGCAGTAAATAATATAAGTAGTAATGCTAAACGTTTCATTATTTTCCTCATGTTCTAAAGTGGTCGAACCCTTTCAGGGAAAGAGAGACCGGGTGTCCTTTTTCTCTGACAACTGTATCTTTTTTGGTGATACAGCCCAGTGGCGATACTGGAATATTTTGTATCAGGTCTTTTGTTTTTTTGACTGGTGAGGTAAAAAGAAGTTCATATTCTTCACCACTCGTTAACAGCAATCTTTTCAGGTCACTCATTTCATGTAAAGCATATTCTCTTAAGCCGTCATGGAGGGGGAGTGCTTCAATGTCAATGTCATAGCCCTGTTCACTTGCCCGGCAGATGTGTCTCAGGTCAGAAATGATGCCATCAGAAATGTCAATCATAGCCGTTGGCTGGTAGACCTGCAGGATTGTCTCAACCAGTTCATGTCTGCACGGGGGGCGGTTGTGACGATTTGTAAGATGACTGTACTGTATCTGCTTGTCAGCATTTTTGCTCATTAGAACCTCAAGTCCAGCCTGTGAGCCTCCCAATGTGCCGGTACAGTAAATGGTGTCTCCGACATGTGCTCCACTGCGGTAGACGGGCTCTCTCCCTGAGAGATTACCGTATATTGAGATGCTGATCGTCAGGTCGCCGGCCTTTGAGATATCTCCTCCTGCGATGGCGACACTGCCGGCGGCAGCACCTTCAAGTAAACCGTTATAAA
The DNA here is from genome assembly GCA_964585555.1 of uncultured Leptospirales bacterium. GTDB lineage: Bacteria > Spirochaetota > UBA4802 > UBA4802 > UBA5550 > CAZHNW01. The sequence continues at coordinate 4,520 of CAZPEK010000128.1, forward strand.
GGGCTTCGATATAGTCATCATCAAGGGATTCAGGTATGCCGAGGGCGATAAAGGCATAGCGGGCGGTTCCCCCCATGGCTGAAATATCTGATATGTTGCTGATCATGGCCCGGTAGCCGATATCTTCGGGAGTCGAAAAATCTACACGGAAATGAACTGACGCGATACTTATATCCGTTGATATAAAACCGAAGGACCCTTCACCGGTAGAAAAAACGGCGCAGTCGTCTCCAATGCCCTTAACCAGGTCGGGAAAGTTTCCCCGCTGTTTTTTATCAATAAGTTTTTCTATTTTCCCAAGGAGGGTCCATTCTCCGGAAACCGGCATTGGTGTTTTCTCCCGCTTCTATAATTTTTAATGGTGAAAAGTATCTCGCACCCGATAGAGAGATAGTGCAGAGTACATGGAAAATTTTCAAGGATTTATTTTTTTAAGCCATCTCTCTATTAGAGATCTTCACGCCTGATGATGCCTTCATTAAGGCAGTGCTTTATGACTTTTTTGGCTGTGGGAAATGTTTTTTCTTTTTTCTGCCTCAGAATGTAAGAAAAAAGTTTTGAAAATTCTTTAGGGCTCTGGTTGATAACACCCATGGTCTGATCATCAAGGGCTGCAGCTTTATTGAAAAATATATTTATATCTTTAACATGTACCTGTGAATCCCTGCGTACCTTATTGCTTTTACTGTTGTCAGAAGAGAGGTAGGTCTGAATTATTTCTACGATAGTGTCTTTATACTTTTTACCGGGTGTAACCGCCAATCCATCAGGTCCCCTATCCATGTCTGCAGAAGTCTTTACTCCTTTTTCTGTAGATGCAGAAGGGGTGTTTTCAGGTGCTGTGGCTGCTGCAGGAGTAAAACCTGCAGGATCACCTGCCATTTTAAGGATGTCTCTGAAAAGGTTAATTTTGTCTTTATCCTGGCGATTTCTTGTTTTAGAATGAAGTTTTTTCAGGCCTTCAGCCGTGAAATCTGCTGCAATATCATTGATAAGCTTATGCTCACGGGTAAGGCTGTCTTTAAGAAAATTATTCTGATTATTGCTGTAGATCACCCTCACAAGACGGTTCAGTTCATCGGGAAGTTTTTTGTTTTTTAGAAAGTTACTGAAAGCGTTTTCAAATTTTTTAACATCTTTTTTTTCCTGGAGGCGGGTTGCCCACTGGTATTGTGCAAGGGGAGAAATTTTTTGGATTTCCTGGATGAGTTCAAGGTTGAATTCTCCAGTGTATATCATTTCAAGGGTAGCTGACAGGATTCTGCTATCCTTTTAGTTGATATCTGAAATTTCTTTGTCGATGAATTCCTGATTATCGGGTTTGTTGATATGTTTTAATGTTTCGACTACTGGTGTGAGGGAATCAATACTGTCACTGAATACTTTCAGGAGACTGTAAGTCGAATCGAGCAGGATGTTTGCTTTTGATTCAGGGGCATTTTCGACAGGGCCCTTGTTTTTATTCTTTGAAGGGGCCAGGGATTCAGGATTATTTATTTCAGAAGATTTACTTCCCAGGTCAGAAATGAGCTTATCTCTGTTGTTCCTGAACTGCTTCTGGTTTTCTTTAGATTCATCGCAGATCTTTTTGTAAAAGGAAATTTTTCTATCAATTTTCAGTATCAGGGGGTCATCGGGAGCCACATTTTTATCAAGGGTAATATGTTTCAGCTTTTCAAGCAGGTCAACCTTCAGGCCCGGAGCCGAAGCTGATCCGGTAATGGCCCTTATGGCATTTTCAATATTTCCAGCGGTTAGATGCTCTTTGAATTTTGTGATTGAATTCTGCAGCGCCGGTGGAGTTGTCCTGTCCGCGGCAATGGTATCAAGGGCTGCGTGAAAGTCTCCTTTCTCTTCATTGAGTATTTTTCTGACCTTTTCGCTTCCCTCACTGTTTTCCTGCCTGACATGAACAAATTTTTTCATGTCATCGATGACTCCCTGTGGCAGGGATCCTCCATAATTCTGCATCAGGCTGTTAATAATAGCTGCTTTTTGTTCATCCGGGGGGGAAGTTTCAAGCAGCCTGTGGGCGGTATACATATCCTGCAGGAAGGGAAAGGAGCTTTTTTTTAAGGCTGCCAGTACCATTTCCCGCGCTTCGTCGGGAACCCTGTTGTGGCTTAGAATTTTTATCATAAAGGGAAGTGACTTCTCACCTTCATTATCGATAAGACTGTGCAGTAGATCTGCACAGTCATCTCTTGTGGCTTCTTCGCTCCAGTCACTTTTGGAAAGTATTTCTTTAATTTTGTTTTTAGCCTCTGCCGTATCTACCGGTAGAGATATGCCGTTCTCCGTTTCTTTGCTCCTCTGTGGTTCTGAGCCGACTTTATCAATCCACCTTTCAAGATCAATGTCCTCTTTTATTACCTGCCGGATGACTTCTTCAGGAGAGTCGGGGTTTTTTCCCTCTTCGCGAAGGTATCGTTCATTTCCCTCACTGAGTTTTTCAGATGCAAGCAGTTCATTTATTTTTTCATGCAGTCCAGGTGTATCATCTATTGTTTTAATCTTATTTAAAAGTTCAACCTGGTTGCCTGGCAGGGATCTTGATATAAGGCTGCATGTTCTGGTTGAATCGTCGTTAACAATATTTTCGTAAAGGATCTGAAGTGTTTTCCAGACCGGTGAATAATTGTCATCAATAAGACATGTTGCAAGGTATTTTAACTGGTTTTCCCTGGAAAGAATCCTGTCCTGCGAATTTGTCTTGATTGTATAAAGGGAAGTAAAGACCTCATCAAGTAGAGACTGCCGGCTTGTCATGGTGTTTCGGTAGATGGTAAGTTTTTCTGCCAGTTCTGAATTCTTTTTGAATTTTTCAATAAAGATATCCATGAGGCGTATTCGTTCCCTGAGGGTCATGTCTGGAAAGGGACCGTTTTCAAGATACCGTATTATTCTGAGAAATAAATTAACATCGTCACCTGAATGTTCCATGGAAGCCAGGAATCCCGGTCTTGTTTTACCAAGAATTTCACTATTGAGAATAGTACTGATATCCTGTGCCTGCAGGGTAGACAAGTCGAAGGCGTCAGCCTTTAATTTTGTGCTTTCTGTAAGACGGGAAATATTTTTTTCCACCAGGGCAAAGAGTTTTTTCATTTCGTTTATTGATTCTGAGGCGATTGTAAAATCGTCCTCTGCTTTGGATAACTCTTCCTGTGCGACATCAAAGGAACTCTCAAGTTCAGAGGAGCCTTCTGCTGTAATGTCAAAGTTTGTTAGTTCTGAATTGGTTTTTTCTGAAATCTCGAAGCTCGATAAATCATCTGCAAGCAGTTCACTGGCAACAGAAAAACTTCCTTCATCAAAATTTAATAAGTCATCGGCTTCTGAAAAGTCTTCTATGCCGGTATCCTGAAAAATTTCTTCAGCCATTTCTTCAGCACTGAGATGTTCATTTGCAGTGGGTTGAACCTCAGTTTCTTCAGGTTCATGCGTAATGGTATTATTGTCAAAAGTGGATGTTCGACTGAGAGAACGGATGAATAATTTTTTGTTTTCGGACAGAGAATCCATATCCAGCCATGAGTTAATAATGTAATCAATAATAGACGCGGCCTTGAGTTCTCCATGCTGTTCTTTGTTAGACCGGGTGATCGCGTTAATGACACGATAAATCCCCTCAGTGTCACTATCTTCGAGGGGATCAAGGTGTTTCTTTTTTAGAAGTGATGCGTAGCGTTCGATTTTACCCGATGGGCCGGCGCTGTCAGGATTTGTTTCTTCTTCCTTTTCAATTAACAGGGCATATTTTGACAGGAGGTTGTCCCATTTCATTCTTTCGATAAGGAGTTCAGCGTCATGATCGTTAACAATATTTTTGAACTCCCGGTATTTTTTACGTACAAGGTTAAGATTTTCGTCATCATCTTCAGTAAGGCGGGGTTTCAGGTAGTTGAGCTTAAATTCAACGGAACGGAGCAAATCAGATATGCTGCGGTTTACGGTACTGTAAATATAGTCGTAGAATTTGATGACCATGAAGTGTCCTTCACTGGTCGCCATGGAAGTTATGATTCTCTTGAGAGAAGAGAGGGCTTCCAGTTTATCCTCATAAGAACTTCCCTTGATATCTTCGAAAGACCGGGGCAGCAGGGCCTCGTAGTTGTTGAATTTTTTATAAAAAAAACCTTCTATCCTGCCATTGGTTATATAGTTGAGATTGTGACGGTAGAGAAAAGGGTGTAGTTTGTTCGACAGGGTCCTTTCATATTTATATAATATTGAGAAGGGTTCATCTTCAAGGGATGCTGATATTTTGCGAGCCCTTCCTGTTACCGGAAAGTTTAACAGTATTCTTGGAGAATCGGAGATCAGGTTTTTAATTATTGAGCCGAACCCTCCTGAATGTGTTTTTAACTGGTCAAGGTATTCTTTATTTTCAGGCATGCTGTAGTCTCTTTATATGAAAATGTAATATGAAGAAAGATCATAATGGTACATTCTTGAAATTTCTCTGGTTAATCACTGTCTTTCTTTAAGGTTTTGCCATTTTTTTTATTTTGAAGAAACACGTGCCCGGTATAGAGTTCTTCTGCTCAGCTGGGGCAGAGACCGCGTGTGAATTCTCTAAGTAAAATATATCTCAGAATTCGGGAACTGTAAAGGTTTTTAGGGGGAAGTTTTAAGCCCGATTATATGGCCGGTGATATACCGGCACTGTTCGGAAATCAGCAGTACCGGCTTTTACAGAACTCAATTCTCTTTTTAACCCTTTCGAATCCAATGAGAGGAAGGGCCTGCCTGATGTCCGGTCCCTTCTGCTTCATGGTTACCAGGGCCCGGGCTGTCATGAAAAAGGGCTTTCCCTTCGCCTCG
>CAZPEK010000129.1:0-6037 GCA_964585555.1 uncultured Leptospirales bacterium
GAAGCCTTCTCGTATGATTCGCCCCTGGTCGGGTGAAAGGGCCGGTTCATCCGTGATGGTTCCACGGATGGTGGCCGCAAGGTCGTTCAGGTCAGGGATATCCGCACAAAGCTTTTTGAAAATATCCGCGGGCTGACTGGCAAGGTGTTCCCTGACCTTTTCAGCGCCACGGATTGAAGATTCAATGGCAAGGAAATTTCGCGGGAAAATTCTCCCGAGGCTGAAACGGGCCACAATTCTTTCAACATCATGAATGTTTTTAAGGTCTTCATGTATACGTTTTGTAAGTTCATGAAAATCATGAAGATACTGTACGATATCAAGGCGTTTTTCAATCAATGGCTGTGACAGCAGGGGTTCGAGAATCGAGCGTTCCAGAGCACGACGTCCCATGGCAGTTTTAGTATAGTTCAGAACTGAAAAGAGGGTCCGGTTCCGGGAGCCATCCTGTTGGTTTTTTACCAGCTCAAGGTTTGAGATTGTCGCGTCATCAAGAACCATTCTATCGCTTGAGAGGAGCTTCCTGGGGTGCTTCAGGTGGTCAAAGGCCTGCCGGTGGGTCTCCTTGAGGTACTGGAGAATTGACCCTGCCGTGAGGATGTCCATTTCTGTTTCAATACCGAGACCCTTGGGACTGGCGACATGAAAAACATCATTGATGGTATCCCGAAGGTAATCGGTGTCATAGAGCCATTCGCTTATCCGGTAGACCGGAATATCTCTTCCCCGTATATAGTCAGCAAAGAGGTCATTCTCCTGTTCATCTCCTTCTGAGAGGACCGTTTCTTTCGGGTTGAAACGGGTAAGCTCCCCGCGGAAAAGATCAAGAGATTTCTCAATGGAAGAAAGATAGAAATCACCGGTTGAAATATCCACAAATGCAAGGCCGATTTCTTCCTTCCCAATAATAACAGAAGAAAGGAAGTTGTTGTCATCGGACTGCAAAAGATTGGATTCGATCACCGTTCCGGGAGTGACAATTCTGACAACATCCCGTCTGACGATGGTGCCGGTCGAGGGCACTGATTCCATCTGCTCGCATATGGCAACCCGTTTCCCCGCCTTAATGAGGCGGGCAATGTAGCTTTCACCGGCGTGATAGGGAATACCGCACATGGGAACATCATTCTGGCGGGCCGTGAGGGCTATATCAAGTATTTTTGAAGCTACTTCAGCATCTTCAAAAAACATTTCGTAGAAATCTCCCATCCGAAAGAAAAGAATTTCATTCTGGTGTTTCTTTTTTATCTCCATGTACTGTTTCATCATGGGGGTAAGCTTCTGGCTCATCGATCTTCTCCATATATAATGCTGCGTCCCCTGTTTTGGTTGATCCGTGCGATGTTTCCGTTAATCCCAAGCTCTTCGGCAAGGCGAACCTTGAGCTGCAGGGCGGTCTCCATTCTGCTGCTGCAACCGATGTAGTGGGTGAAGCCGCGGCGTGTTCGAAAAGATTTTATTCTTCCGTAGCCCTTTATCAGCCGGTAAATTCGACTGCCCGCCTCCTGGGTGGAGAAGGGACCCACGGCAACGGAGTAGCAGGGGCCTGTGGGCCGGTTAGAGATATTGTGCTCAGGTGAAATATCAAGAGAATCGGTGTCCTTGATTATTTTTTCACTGGGGAAGTATGACTGCCGTGCAGGGTTGCTTTTTTTTAACTCTCTGAGATGGCTGCAGGCGTCAATGCTTTCCGGCGCATCGGGATACCGGGCCGTGAGGTCACTGAAGGCGGTATAGGCCCGGTTTTTGTCTCCATGGTGCAGGTAGAATTCACCAGTCATGTAAAGGGCCGACGGGTATATTTTAGACTCCTTGACTCCAAGCAAAATTTCCCTCAGGGTATATATATAGGCACGGGAAAAGCCGGTTTTACGCTTTTCAATAGACGCTGCAAGAAGGAGAGAACGGGCCATGTATGAGTAACGGTGGTCCCTGGCCTGAATGAGGCGGATCTGCCTTCGGGCGTCATCAAGCCGTCCTTCCTTGAGGGAAGCTGTCGCGCCAAGAAGCAGAAGGTCTGACCTGAAAGGGCTTTTAGGATATTGAGACAGGGCGGTAGTTGATGCTGAAGAGACTTTTTTCCAGTCAGATCTGAGAAAATTGATCTGGCAGACCCGGTAATAGACATAGTCTCTTTTCCGAAAATACCTGAAATAACGGATTATTCTTTTATATTCTTCAAGTGCCAGGGCGGTATCGGTTTCGTTTTCAGCAATGTAAAAGCGTACATCGGCAACCCGTGAACTTCGGGGATAGAGCCTCAGGAAGCGCCTGCCTTTCTTTTGAACTTCCTCCCCCATACCCTTCTGGTTAAAGGAGATAATCTGTTTATACAATACATCTTCCTGCTCCGGGGCGCTAACCGCGGATTGAGAAAATACAAAAACGAAGAGAAGCAAACATGCTCCTGTTCTAAGGTATTTTATGTGCAAGTAGTGTGGAACCATTAACCCCGGTGACCTGAACCTTGACGGCTTTTCCTATATCTTTTTCAGTTCCTGGAATCACCGCGGGATGGTTGAGGAAGGTTCTTCCCATTACTTCTCCCGCAGAATGTTTGCTTATCTTTTCAGGAATCATGATTTCGATAGTGTTAACACGTGCTTCTAATTTTTCAACGGAAATATTTCTCTGGAGGCTAATTAATGTGTTTAAACGGGTGATTTTTTCCTTCTGCGACAGGGTTTCCTCGAGCTGTGCAGCCGGTGTCCCGGACCGGGGTGAATAGGCATACATAAAAGCTTCATCATAGCGAACCGTTGAAACCGCTTTCAGCGTATCTTCAAAGTCCTTTTCTGTCTCACCGGGAAATCCGACAATCAGGTCAGTTGATACCGAGAAAATGTCCAGGTGCTTTGCCAGAGATTCGATATGGCCCAGGTAATGCTTCATCGAATACTGGCGGTTCATTTTTTTTAAAACCGCATCAGAGCCGCTCTGGAGGGGAAGATGGATGTTTCGGCTGATATTCGGATAATCTGCAATAACCCTGGCGATGTCTTCTGAAAAATCCTTGGGATGACTGGTAAGGAAGTTTACTCTTTCCAGTCCTTCAGTTCCCGCTGCTGAGGCCAGGAGCTGGTAGAAGGGAAGGTCATCTCTGTCCTGACCGTACTGGTTGACATTTTGCCCCAAAAGGGTGATTTCCCGTATCCCTTCAGCTGCAAGTTTTTGTATATGCTTTATGATGTCAGTAGAGGCAAAGGAAATCAGCTTTCCCCGAACAAAGGGAACAATGCAGTAAGAACAGAAGTTTTCGCAGCCGTGGGTAATGGTGACCCACTGGTGCCAGGAATGCCCCTGGCGGGCCGAAAGTATATCGGGATGAAGACGCTCCTGGAAGTCTTCTTCAGCCTGGGAGATAAACAGGGATTCTTTTTTGGAACCTGAAGATTCTTCAAGTATTTCACCAATGCGGGGAGACTGGTAGGGACCGATGACCAGATCGGCAAGTTTACTGTCCAGGAGCTCCTGACCCCTGCGCTGGGCCATGCAGCCCGCAATGACGATAATACCGCCTCTCTGACGAATCTGGTGACGATTCGAAGACACCCGGGCGGTTACCCGGTCTTCAGCGTGCTGCCGAACAGAACAGGTGTTGTAAATAATCACATCGGCCTCATCGGATGAACCGGCCTCCTGGTATCCATGCTCTATGAGAGAAACAGCCATCAGGTCAGAATCAGACTTGTTCATCTGACAGCCAAAGGTTTCTATGTAAAATTTTTTAACCAAGGATCAGTCTATTTCTGCTTTTTTGTAAATGGCATCGATATTTTTCAGGTACCGCTGGAGGTCAAAGATAACATCAAATTCTTTTTTTGAGACCTTTGCAGTGACCTCCGGGTCTTTCTCCATCAGTTCTCTCAGGGTACCTTCCTTTTTCCATACTCTCATTGCCTTTTCCTGAACTAATTTATAGGCGTCTTCCCGGGACATTCCCTTTTCGATAAGTTTAAGGAGAAGAGATTGTGAATAGAAAAGCCCCCCGGTTCGATTGATGTTTTCCATCATGTTTTCCGGGTAGACATGGAGGTTGCTGATAATAAAAATCATTCGATGAAGCAGGTAGTCGAGAGCGATTGTTGAATCGGGGAAAATAACCCGTTCAGCTGATGAATGGGAAATGTCCCGCTCATGCCAGAGGGTAATGTTATCAAGGGCAACATTGACGTTCGCTTTGATCACACGGGAGAGTCCTGTGACCCTTTCGCAGAGAATGGGATTTCTTTTATGGGGCATTGCTGAAGATCCCTTCTGCCCCTTCTGAAAGGGCTCTTCTATTTCCCGTACCTCGGTTCGCTGAAGATGCCTGATTTCAGTTGCAAGCTGGTCGAGGGTTCCCGCGGTAATGGCAACAGCAGACATGAATTCGGCATGCCTGTCCCGCTGAATTACCTGGGTTGATACCGGATCGGGTTTCAGGCCGAGGCGGTTGCAGACGTCTTCTTCTATATCTGGATCGATGTTGCTGAAGGTTCCCACGGCGCCGGAAAGTTTTCCAAAGGAAATATTCTCAATAGCGGTAGAAAGTCTTTTATGACTTCGTTTAAAGGCTTCATAGTAGAGAGCCATTTTTACACCAAAGGTAGTCGGTTCGGCGTGAACACCATGGGATCGGCCCATGCATGGGGTGTTGCGGTGCTCAAGGGAACGGGTCTTGAGGGCTTCAAGAAGAATTTTGATATCCTTGAGTAGAATTTCACCTGACTGTTTCAGCTGAATAGAGAGGGCGGTATCACCGATGTCGCTTGAGGTGAGGCCGTAGTGGATGTGTCTTCCCGCAGGGCCGACCTTTTCGTTAACCGCAGTCAGAAAGGCGATAACATCGTGGTGAACTTCATTTTCAATCTCAAGAATGCGATCAAGGTCAAAGTCAGCCTTTTCTTTGATAATCGCCAGATCTTCTTTTGGAATCATGCCCCGTTCCGCATATATTTCACAAACAGCAATTTCTATATCAAGCCAGATACGAAATTTATTCTCCAGATCCCAGATTCTGGCTATTTCTTCACGGGAATATCGTTCAATCATGGTTACCTCGTTAATATAAAGAAAATTATTCAAATCCACAGGTTCTTTGGGCCAAAATCCTGATTGGATCTGATGTGTTGTCAGTTGTAATCTTTTTTCTGCAGAGTGTACATAACAATAAAGAGTCCTGTATTTGCAATCAAATATTTTTTTAAATTACTGTTCTATTTGCAGCATCAGGGGCCGGAGCCTCGGACACCCTTGAAGGAATTATCTCAATAATAGAGGCGGCTAATTGAAAATTTTTTTAAGAGAGGAAGTTAACGTAAAGCCCGAAAAGGGCTTTTGAATAAAATCGAGAACCCCCATATGGAGAAGCTTTGATACCCGCTTGTCATGCTTGTAGCCTGAGGCAAGGATAACCTTAATGTCACTGTCTATGCTTTTCAGTTCTTTATAGGTCTCCAGTCCCGACATTCCGGGCATCGAGAGGTCGAGAAGTACCGCTGATATTGTCCGGGAATATTTTTTGAACATCTCTATGCCTTTTTGGCCTGATTCAGTCAGTATTACCTTATATCCCGCTTCAATAAGAAGTCCTTCTGTTATTGATCTGACGATTTCTTCATCATCGATAATCAGAATGGTGCCGGTACCAGTGACCAGCTCATTTGCCTGGGATTCTGCATGTACCTGTGCCTGAGTTTCTTTGCATTCAGGCAGATAGAGCAGAAAGGTGGTCCCCCTGCCTGGAGTTGATTCCACTTCAATAAGACCTTCATGCTTCTGGATAATATTATAGGCCATGGAAAGCCCGAGACCAGTCCCGTTTCCCTTTGATTTTGTCGTAAAAAAGGGGTCAAATATGCGGTCACGTATCAAATCATCCATTCCAATACCTGTATCAGAAACCTTGATGATCCAGTAATTTATTCCAGCCTTTGCGTCAGGATGTATTTGTAGAAAATTTTCATCGCTGGTAAACTGCTCCAGTGCGATGACAAGTTCTCCTCCCTCCTGTGTGTTGTCTTCCTTCATGATAGTCATTGCATGTGACGCATTT
>CAZPEK010000129.1:6047-9327 GCA_964585555.1 uncultured Leptospirales bacterium
AGGACCTGTTCTATCTGTGTTATATCAGCATAAACTGTGCATGGTTCAGCGTAATTATGCACCGAGATATTGACACTTTTCGGAAGACTGTTGCTGCATATCTCCGAAACATGACGGACCGCGTCATTAAGGTCGGTCAGCACCATTTCACTATCCTGTTTACGTGAGAGGGTGAGAAGGTGCTTTATCATTGCAGCAGCTCTCTTTGAAGCATCCTGTATTGTATTCAGGTATTTGTCGACACGATCTGAGTTGGATAACTGCTGGTCTTTCAAAATAATTTTCAGCATGTCGGTGCTGCCAAGTATGCCGCCAAGTATATTATTGAAATCGTGGGCGAGTCCCCCGGCCAGAGTTCCTATCGCTTCCATTTTTTGAACCTGGAGAAGCTGGTTTTCCAGCTTAACGCGTTCGGTGATGTCCCTGCGGATTCCCGCATAACTGGTAATGTTACCCTGGGAATCTTTGAGCGGGGATATTACCGATTCCTGAATAACAAGGTCTCCATTTTTTCTTCGATTTATGAGCTGTCCTGTCCAGACTCTTCCTGAAGTTATGGTATGCCACAGTTCTTTATAAAAATCAGGGGAATGATTACCGCTTTTTAAAATCCTGGGGTTTTCTCCCGTTACTTCTTCTCTGGTATAGCCGGTAGTAGTTTCAAAGGAAGGATTAACATATTGGATGTTTCCCTGAAGGTCAGTAATTACAATATCTTCTGTAGCCTGTTCGATAAGTGTTGCAATTCTGTTAAGTTCATCTTCTGCATTTTTCTGTTCTGTGTTGTCCCGTCCAACAAATTGAAAATCAAGGAGCTTTTTCTTTTGATCATAAAATGCCCTTATTGTCCATTGAATCCAGTGAATATTGCCATCAGGCATGGTTACCCTGTTTTCAATCTGCTGTACCGGGTTATCGGGAGAAAGAGATTGAAAAGTATCAATGACAAATTGAAAATCATCCCTGAAAATGTCAGGGGAAAATTGTTTTCCTACTACAGTCTTTTGGTCCATTTTGAAGTAACCGCAGAAGGCCCGGTTCGCAAAGGTTATTTTTCCACTGGTATCACAGCGAAGTATCAGCTCAGTCTGATCGTGTACAATAGATCGGTACTGTTGTTCACTTGTTTCGATCTGTTCATAGGCAGCTACAAGTTCTTCGTTCTGAGCTTCAAATTCTTCATTAGTTGCTTCAAGCTCTTCTATAGTCGCCTTAAGCTCTTCGTTTAAGGCCTGAAGCTCTAAATTTTTGGTCCTTATTTTTTCTTCAGCTTCTGAAATTTTTGTTATATCCTGGATTGTTCCATTTACTTCAGTGATATTGCCATGCTCATCGGTTTTCTTTTCAGCAATAGAATGAATAGTAATTTTCCTCTTCTCAACTTTATTATAGAATGTATAAATAGAACTGTAGCGTTCGGTGACCCCGCTTAGAAAATCCATCATATCTTTTCGTGCTCTGTCCTGGTCCCCGGGTATAATATATGCAAGAAGATTCTGTATGTTGACAGGGGGGTCATTTTTTGTAAGTCCCAGTAGTTTGCCTGCTTCGAGTGTTCCTGAGTATACTTCTTTTTCCGGGAAGTACTCCCAGCTTCCTATTCTGGCCACTCTCTGGGCTTCTGTTAGCTGGTCTTTCGCTTTCTGGTTTTCAACAAAGAGCTGGATAAGCTGATTGTTTTTTTCTACCAGTTCTTCTTCATACTTTTGCTGTTTGGTAATATCCTGGAGAGTACCAACTATTTTTTCTTCCCCTTTATAATTTAATCTTTCAGCAAAAAGATGAATGTGAAGAATATTTCTTTCCTGTAAGTGATATATTGTAAAAACTTCATCAAATATTTTGATTTCATCTTTCAGAAGTTTATCAATACCTCCGGCTATCCATGTCCGGTATTCTTCATTGATTTTATTGAGAGCTGCCGTAAGGTCAATGGTATGTTTGTCGGTTTTTTCACTGAACAGGTAACTCGCCATTTTAGATCCCCATACTTCCTTACTGGCGATATCGATTTCAAAATTGCCAATACGAGCGACTTTCTGGGCACGGTCGAGACGATCCATACTTTTTTCAAGGTTGTCGAGAATTATATTGTCACTGGTGATATCCTGGGCAATGAGAATGATTGTATCCTTCTTTTCAGGGGAAAGTCTCGATACAAATAATCGGATATCAAGAATGTTGCCGTTTTTATGTTTGAAAAAGGATTTAATTGAAGATACCTTTCCTTTCCATTTTTTATTATACACTTCCTCTCCAGCAATCCTGTAAGCTTTGTCGGTGTAGAGTATTCTTGCATCAGATCCGATGAGTTCCGATGGACTATATCCGGAAAGCTGAGTCATCATATCGTTGACCCATAGTATTTTTGTGTTCTCTGTAACAGCAATTGCCAGGGGAGCGGTAGAAAAAAATCCCCTCGGGGTGAGTTCATTGTTCTCTAGCTTGTTTTCAATGGTATCATGAAGCTCCTGGTTTATTTTTTCGAAGTAAAGTTTTTCTTTCAGAAGCAGGTAGATAAAGAAGAAAAATATCAAGAAACTGAAGGAAGATGTCAGGTCAGCGATTGGGCCTGAACGGAATATACTGATATCGAGATGCGAATCGATAAAACTGTTCGCCGGGTTTTGCATAAGAAAAAGGATAATGTTATAACATCCTGTAATAAAGAGATATTTTTTTTCTTTCAAAGAAAATAAAACCAACGGGTAGAGAGTAAAAGCTGCTCCGGTAAAATATAGACTATGGATCACCGGAGCTCCCGGGGATACCAGATTGGCATGGTAAAGGAAGATAAAGGATATTGGGCTGGTCGCTATGAGTACCCGGGAGAGAAGATAAAAACCTGTTTTATTGAGGATTAGTGCAAGGATGGCAGTAATGCCGGCAGCAAGAGGATAGAGAGCAAGGGAAGGGTGAAATTTCAGGCTCAGCGTTCCGAAGATTACTGCGATGCAGAGCGTCAGCCAGGCTATCTTATTACAGGGAGCTGTTTTGGTATTGATATAACTGAATCCGCCTGTTTTGATGCTCCGGGGATTGGCCAAAAATATCACCTCACTGAGAGAATTATCCACAGTGTACCATTTACAGAAAGAAACGTCAATAGGTGTGAAGCCGTATGGAACTAAAAAAGAGTTTTATGCAGGTCTGATATTGTATTGAATATATTGAACAAGGAAGGGCGGAAAATAACGGGTAGCTGGATCCATCTCTAAACGATATAAAAAATAAGATTAAAAAAAGGGAGAGAGCTCCCAGAGGTTCTCTCTCCCTTTTC
>CAZPEK010000130.1:0-2206 GCA_964585555.1 uncultured Leptospirales bacterium
GTTGCGGGTTTCATTATAGAGGACTGCCAGCTTATAGTGGAGTTCGAGTTAATTTACATGGCGATTGATATCAGAGATCTGCTGAATGCTATTCAGCTCAGATATTGCCATCAGGTATTGTTTCTGACGCATAAGCAGTTTTGCCCGCAGGTACCGTGCCGGGGCAAAATCTTTCTTTTTATCAAGGATGCGTTTGATAATCGCACTGGCTTTGCTGTATTCTTCCTCTTCAATAAATTCTTCTGCCTTTCTCAGCTTCGCGGGGAGCTGCATGGACCGAAGCAGGAATAGAGCAAGTGCCACTGTGCAGAAAAATATTATTAAAAGAATGTAGCGCATAAAAGAAAACTAGAGTCACTCGGACCATTAAGTCAAGTAGAATATGCCCAATATAATGGTAAAAAATTACTTGCAATTAAGCCAATCCGTCTAAACTATGCCAGTTCATTCTTTTCTTTTATAAATAGAATCCACCTGTTTCATCTCCGGTAAGCGTAACGTTTTCCCGGCTGGGTACACAAACATCACAGGGTAGTTCTAAAAATCCACAATCATCAGGCACCGCAAACTAATGACTGATAAAAAAATAACTATTTATGACACCACGCTCCGTGACGGAGCTCAAACCCTGGGAATCAGTTTTTCTCTCCAGGATAAGCTGCGGATAGCCCGTGCCCTTGACCGCCTTCATGTCGACTATATTGAAGGGGGATGGCCCGGCTCAAATCCGAAGGATGATCTTTTTTTCCAGCAAATCCGCGAAGATAAACTGGAACACGCTAAAATTGCCGCCTTTGGCTCAACAAAGCGAAAAGACCTTTCAGTTTCAGAAGATAACTTTCTTCAAGCCCTGGTAAACAGCCGGGCAGATGTAATCACCATAGTGGCCAAATCATGGGATTTTCATGTTACCCGGGCCCTCGGCATTACCCTTGATGAAAATCTTACCCTGATCCGTGATACTGTCAGCTACCTTAAAGAAAAGGACTTTACTGTTTTTATTGACTGCGAGCATTATTTTGACGGTTATGAAGACAACAGCAATTATGCCCTCTCCGGTATTAATGCAGCCTCTGACGCCGGGGCAGACATGGCGGTACTCTGTGATACAAATGGCGGCACCCTCCCCCATGAAGTTTCGGAAATAACCGCAGCAGCCATTAAGGGATCAAATGTTGAAATCGGCGTTCATTTTCACAACGATACCGGCGTTGCAGTGGCAAACTCACAGGCTGCTCTCCTTGCAGGAGCGGTTTCAGTACAGGGCACCATGAACGGCTATGGCGAACGATGCGGAAACTGCAACCTGATGACCCTTGCGCCAAACATCACTCTTAAAATGAATTATGACTGCGCCATAAAAGATTACCTGGTACACTTAACAGAAACCAGCAGGTTTATCAGTGAAACGGCTAATCTCGCCCACAATGAAAGCCTTCCCTATGTGGGAAGCCATTCCTTTGCCCACAAGGGGGGCATCCATGTTTCGGCCCTTCAGAAAGATACCAGAACCTATGAACATATCAACCCTGAGCTGGTGGGCAACAAGCGCCAGATCCTCATTTCCGAGCTCTCAGGGAAAAGCAATATTGAATTTAAAGCCAGAGAAATGGGTATAGATCTGAAAAAGGACGTAACACTTCCCAAAGAAATATTACAAAAAATAAAGGGACTGGAAGACAGGGGATTCCAGTTCGAGGCTGCCGAGGGTTCTTTTGAGCTTCTGATTCGAGAAGCGACAGGGCAGTATACTCCTTTCTTTAACCTGAAGGGATTCAGGGTCATTACTGAAATGGATGAAGAGAAAAAGTTAACCTGTGAGGCGACCATTAAAGTAGAAGTAAAGGGCCTTGAAGAGCACACTGCCTCAAATGGAAACGGCCCGGTTGAAGCCCTTGACAATGCCCTGAGAAAGGCCCTTACCAAGTTTTATCCTGAAATCAGTGAAATTAAACTGACTGACTACAAAGTTCGAGTCCTCAATGAAAAAGATGGAACCGGCTCTTCTGTTAGGGTTCTCATCGACCAGAAACAGTATACCAGTCACTGGGGTACTGTTGGTGTTTCAACCAATATCGATGGTATGTTTATAAACCCTCCGATATCACCACTTGTAACTATCGAAAGAATTATTAGTATAAATCCCGATAGTATTCCCATAACGCTTGCTATATCCAAACGCTACACCTCTTTCTATTTGTCTTCT
>CAZPEK010000130.1:2216-9312 GCA_964585555.1 uncultured Leptospirales bacterium
ATGGAATAGAATACATGCTCTTAAAAAAAAATGCGAAAGCATAGTTAAAGCTGACAGGAAATTTTTTTTAATGTCTGATAAACCTATTGGTATTTTTGATTCCGGAATCGGCGGGCTGACGGTTTGTAAAGCCGTCCATGATCTCATGCCTTCAGAACATCTTATCTACTTCGGTGATACAGCCCGTTTCCCCTACGGTACCCGCTCACAGGAGACCATAATCCGTTATTCCCGTGAGATTACCGAGTATCTTATCAGCCGGGGTGTAAAGATGATTGTAGTAGCCTGCAACACCGCTTCTGCAGCCGCCCTGGACAACCTGAGAGAAAATTATGACATTCCCTTTACCGGGGTTATTGAAGCCGGGGCCAGAGCCGCCTGCCAGCGATGTAGCGGTGACTCAATCGGTGTTATTGCAACCAGGGCAACCGTACGCAGCGAGTCGTATATCAGAGAAATTCACCAGATACAGCCTGAAATCACTGTTGAGCAGCAGCAGGGAACCCTCTTTGTTACCCTGACTGAGGAAGGCCTGACTGATCATGAAATTGCCCGTCTCGCCAGCAGGGAATACCTTCAGGGGATGTATGACCGGGGAGTACGCACCCTGATCCTTGGCTGCACCCACTTCCCCCTCCTGAAAAAATCCATCAACGATGTCTTTCCTGACCTTAATCTCATCGACACGGGTGTAGAAATTGCTCTGGACATACAGTCAATTCTTAAAGAAAAAAATCTTGCTATAACAAGTGAAAAGAATAAAGTAGGCTCTATTGAACTCTATACTTCCGATGTTACAGAAAGCATGAAGAATTTAAAGCGTATCTTTTTCGGCGGCAATGGCACAGAAATATCACAACTCAATATAAAAGGTTAAAATAATGAAAAGAACCACTACACTGATCCTGATCTCGCTCCTCCTTATTCCCTTTTCCCGCGCCGGCGCATGGGAAAAGTATGACCGGGTTATAGCTGTTGTCAACAGTGAACCCATTATTGAGAGTGAAATCAACCTTCGTTACGCTTTCGTGAAAGGAGGGAAAAAAGCAGCCCAAAAAAAACAGAATTATGATCGAAGCAGAATTCTTGACAAATACATTGAAGATGCCCTGATAAAACAGACCGCCGAGGAAATATCAGCTATTGTCACAGATAAACAGGTTTTCCTGATAATTGAAAGAATGTTGACCGGCTACTTTGTCCCGCGAGTTAAAGACAAAAAAAAGCTTAAAAAAATGATCAGTACTTTTTCCGACCAGTTAAAAGAGCTTGTTAACAGTGAGATTACCATTAAAAAAGTAGACAAACGCCTCCGGGTCTTTATTAAAAACCTGGAAAGCAAAAGTAAACTTCCTTTCCTCGACTATTTTGAAGACATGAAAACCAATATCCGCCGGAAACACCTTATCGATATAGCCATCGGCGTCAGCCCTCCTACTGACCAGGAAGGCAAAAAATGGTTTGCAAAAAACAAAAAACTGGCCGGTTACCAGATACGGACAAAACACATCCTTATTCGTCCCACCGGGAAATCCTTTAAAGCGGAAAGGGCTGCAGCCAAGAAAATTGAAGCCCTGAGAAGACAAATATTAAAAGGCGCCTCCTTTGAAAAAATTGCCATGAAATACTCCCAGGATCCAGGATCCCGTGCCAAGGGTGGGGATATCGGATGGATGCTGCCCCATGAGCTCGATCCCCTTTATGCCGGCAATGTCATGAGAATGACAAGAAGGGGGCAAATCTCAAGGGTATTCAAATCATCATATGGCTATCACATCGTCAAATATCTTGGAAAAAAGCCCGCAGACTATGAAAAGGTGAGAAGACTCATCATAGGACGCCTCTACCAGGAAAAAATGATGAAAGAATATAAAAAATGGGTCTTAAGAAAAAAAAGAGAATCCGAAATAAAAATATACATGGCTAATTACATAGCATCGAACGAAAGCGGGGTACAAAGTGACAGACGCAAAGGGGCAAAAAACAGACCTTCTCGTGTTCGTCGAAGAAGGACTCAATGATGATGATCTGACCTTTCAGGAGACCTTTATTCCTGAAGAGCTTGGAAAAAACAACGCTTCAGTTTCTGAGACAGGAAAAACTTTTTTTTCTATCCCTGAATCCTACAGCGGCTCCCTCATAGACCATGACAATGCACTGATTCGACGTGGTCTCGATACAACCTCATTCTGGAAGGAACTCTTTTCAGCAACCGGCTCAGATCATATAATCAGGATCCACGGCGATGTCCCCTTTCTCGACATATCTATTCTTGAAGAAATGACCCGTCTCCACCTTGAATACCTGGCAGAATTCACCTATTCGGATAATCTTCCCGAAGGATTTAACGCTGAAATAATTTCCCGGGAACTGGTAGAGAATCTCCCAGAAATGCAGGAAGAATCCCTTCCCCTTTCAAAGGTAATTCGGTCAAATATAAACCAGTTTGATGTGGAACTTTACTACCGGGGCCCCGACCTGCGGGACAAACGAATCTCTTTTCGAAGCTCTCTTCCCCGGGACCGGCGCATCATGGAAAACATCACGAAGATTCACGGCTCTATTCCCGCCTATGCAAAAATCCGGGACCTGATAGAAAAAACCCCCCAGGTTCTCTACGCGGGGCCATCATATCTTGAAGTGGAGCTTTCCGGGAGATGTGACCTTGACTGTCTTTTCTGTTACCGAAACTCTCTGGCGAAACAGCGGGGCGACATGGAACCGGCACTCTTTCAAAAGATTCTCACCGGCATGGAGTCATTCAAGCTTCCCTATACCATCTGCTTTGGGGGCTCCGGTGAACCGCTGATGCACAAAGATTTTTTTGCCATTGCTGAGGCCGCTGCCGGTAATCCCCTGGTTGAAAAAATCATTATCGAGACTAATGGTCTCTATGCAACCGACGAGTTAAAAAGATTTCTCGAAAAAAAAGAAAACAAAAAGATCGACCTCATCATCAACTGTAACGGCTACAATGAAGCCACATACAAAGAGCTTCATGGCGCCGATCATTTCTCCCGGATTATCGAAACCGTAACCTCTCTCCTTGAGCTCAACATGGATGAAGACCGGGTTCACCTGCAGATAATGAAAATCAAAGAAACAGAACCGTGGCTTGACGCCTACTATGATTTCTGGGAAGAAAAAAAGGCCCCCATTATTCTTCAAAAACAGAACACCTTTACAGGCCGCATTGAAGACCGACGCTACAGTGATCTTTCGCCTCTCGAGAGAACCCCCTGCTGGCACCTGCAGCGTGACATGATCATTCTTGCTGACGGCACAGTCCCCTTCTGCCGCCAGGATATAGACGGCGCGGTAAGCCGGGGCAGCCTGGCAGATTCTTCCATTGAAAAAATCTTTCTGGCGGGAGAGGAAGACTTCCTCAATGACTACGGCCGCCGGTACCCTTCCGCTCCTGACTGCAGGAAATGTGATGAGTGGTACACCTTTAACTTCTGATAAAAATCCCGTCATCGCGATGGTCCAGGCTCGCATGGGGTCTACACGCCTGGCAGGGAAATCGATGAAACTTCTCGCCGGGAAGCCCCTGGTTTACCATGTCCTCGAACGAACCCGGGCCATCAAGGGTGTGGCCGAAACCATACTGGTCACCGGCAGGGGAAAGGAAAACTTCCCCCTCATAGACCTTGCTGAAAAATCCGGCTGTCATGCCTTTGCGGGAAGCGAAATAGATGTCCTTGACCGGTTTTTCCGCGCCGCTGAAAAGTTTCCCTGCAGTCACATTGTACGGGTCACCGGAGATAATCCCTTCACTGACACCGGTTACGGGGGCCTGACCGTTGAGGCCGCCCATGAGAGCCACGGGGACATCACCGCCCTGACTGGCCTCCCCCTCGGGACAGCAGTAGAAATAATACGCTTTGAGGCCCTCGCCCGGGCCCACCAGCTGGCCCGCCAGCCCCATGAACGTGAACATGTCTCTCCATACATCAAAGAGCATCCCGAAGAATTTAAAATCGTCCACCGCCCCTCGGGATTCCGAAACCCCTTTCCCGATCTCCGCCTCACCGTCGATACTGATGAAGATTTTCTTCTGGCGGAAAAAATTTACCATGCCCTCTACCAGGGCTCTCCATTTGATGTGAAGGAAGTTATCTCATTCATCGCAAAAAACCGGGAGCTGATAGAAATCAACTCCCATATCGAACAGCGCACCATGCACCACAGTGAAAATAAATGAAACAGATCACTATCATAACCGATGCCGGTCCCGCGCTTGGCACAGGCCATCTTCAGCGCATGATGCTTCTCGCTCACTACCTGAAAGCTGACGGCAACTATGAAGTAAACCTGGTAACCAAAGCTCCTCTGCCCGATGAACTGGAAGACCTGAGGCGTTCTTCCGTGTCAAAAAAAACCAGCCTTATTATTCGAGACATGCGGGATTCTGATGCAAAAGAAATGGACTGGCTGAAAAAAACTGCCCCCGTACTGGCACTCGATGACGCGGGCCCGGGGGGAGGGCTGGCAAACCACCGCCTCAACCTGCTCCCCAGCCCTCCCGGGACCCGGAAGGACCATGACTACAATCCCTCTCTCTTTTTGTGCGGATATAATTTTGCCCGTTCATTACATGAACTTAAAAACCGGGAGTTTCACCGCTCCATCGATCTGGTTATCTATCCAGGGTCTCGCCCGTCTCAAAAAATCCTGGCCCGGTACAGGGACCTTGTTCCCATCGACAGATCAGCAGGCTTTTTCTATAACAATAGGTTTCACATCACCGGCAGCCAGTCCCTTCCTCAAAAATTTGAAAATACCTTTGCCGGAATCCTCCTTTCGTCTCGGGTACTTCTTACCTATTTTGGAATTTCGCTTTTTGAGGGCCATGCTGCAGGGTGCCGGCTCGGGGTACTTGATCCGGGGGACTACCACAACAGCCTGACCAGTCAGCTGGAATGGCCAACCCTCCACAACCTGGGAACATGGCACAGCATTAATACGGAAAAAGTTAAGACAGAAATTGGGAGGATAATCGGGGAAGCTGAGAATAATCCATCAGAGCCGAAAAAAATATACCGGGATATTATCGAAAGGTGCAGCCAGTTTAAAAAAATGATAGATGCAATTATTGCTTAAAAACTTTATCTTTTCAGAAGATGGTACACTGCTTACGGTAATTCATCATAATCGTCATAGATCACAAAAAACTTATCCAGGGTAGCCAGAACCAGAACCTGCATTATTTCAGGAGAAACATTCAGCAGAGCAAAATGTCCCTGAAGGGCCTGCATCTTTTTATGACCCGCCATTATAACCCCAATACCCGATGAATCAAAAAAATTAAGATGTTTCATATCAATGACAATGCTGAGATTGTCACCATCAATAAGATCAAAAAGCATTGTTTTAAATTTGCTTACATTGTAAGTGCTGATATCACCGGTAAATTCTACGA
The DNA here is from genome assembly GCA_964585555.1 of uncultured Leptospirales bacterium. Lineage (GTDB taxonomy): Bacteria > Spirochaetota > UBA4802 > UBA4802 > UBA5550 > CAZHNW01. The sequence continues at coordinate 7,639 of CAZPEK010000130.1, forward strand.
TAACATGATTGCGGATATTGTTTATACTGTATTCCATATTCTTTCTACTTATTCACTGCCTGATTTTTTTCTTTTTATTAAGGCAGTATACTGGATCAAAAAAGAATGTCAAGTAGTACTTTTTTTCCCGCCTGACTATCCGGTAAAAATTACTTATCAGTTAAATTTTCATAAAAAAATTACTTGCCCATGTCCAGGCCTGAGTTTTCAATGTCCATGAGGTTGTGAATATGGAGTGTAAGCGTTGCGGCAAATGCTGTCATGCCGATATGATAGCCTATGCCACAGAAGATGACATTAACCGCTGGTCCAGGGAAGGCAGGGAAGATATACTCTCCCACCTTGAGAAAAAGGAACGCATCTGGGCGGGAGACCGGATCATATACCGGGATGGGAGCGGCCACCTGGAGCAATGCAGTTTTTTAGAAATAGAGAAGGGAAGAGCGACCTGCGCTATTCACGACACCCGGCCCCGGATATGCCGTGACTTCGAGGCTGGTTTTTCACTTCTCTGTCCGCTCTACGGCACCTCAATGCAAGGAGATCCCACCAGAAAAACTGAATAAAAAGTTCTTTACGGCAATTTTTTTTAACACATCATTGCCTTTCTTACCCCATTATAAGTAATACTGTACTTTAAAACTACGAAAACTATAAACGGATTACCTGATGAACGAATACAGAAGCGGAACAGACTCACTGGTTATGAAACTCCTCATTGCACATGGAATATTTTTTCTTGTTCAGATGTTTGGGGGAGATCAGATCAACTCTCTGATAATTTATTTTCTCGGCCTGAGACCGGCTATGGTTCTTCATGAAGGCTACATCTGGCAGCTGGTTACCTACATGTTTCCCCATGGTGGTGGAATGCATTTTTTCTTTAACATGTACGCGGTTATGCTTTTTGGCATGTCGGTTGAACAGGCCTGGGGAAGCAAAAAATTTCTCGGATACTATTTCTTTACCGGCATCGGGGCGGGTATCTCTATTTTCATTATAAACTATTTTATTATAGGCGGTAATGCGGCATATATCCCCACCATTGGAGCTTCCGGTGCAGTTTTCGGTTTACTTCTTGCCTTCGGAATTCTCTTTCCTGACGCTCAACTCCTTCTTTTCTTTGTACTGCCCATACGGGCCAAATACCTGGTAGTACTTTATGGAGGCCTTGAATTATACCTGATGATCTCTTCCGGCGGGGGCAGCGGAATATCCCATGTCGGCCACCTGGGTGGTATACTCTTCGGTGGAATCTACTTTCTTGTTTTTGGTAAAGGAAGACAGGGCATAAAGGCAAAGCGTTTCAAGGAAAAGCTGAAAAGTGAAATAAAAAAAAGAGAATCTCACCTTCGCCCGATAGAAAAAACCGGCAACTCCCTTCTCGATATGCTCAAAAAAGCCCGGGCGCGGGGAGTCGATGCCCTCAGTGATGATGAATACCAGCAGGTGAAGTATAAAATGATAATGCTTGATGAAGCCGACGGGCTCTGCGTTGATGAAGATTTCAACATCGAAGATGCCTACTGCCAGAAATGTGAAAATGTCGAAGCATGTATCCTCAGGGAGCTGAAAAAGTATATAAAATGATTCCAGTAAAAATCAAAAAGCAGCAGGGAGCTGAAACTCCCCTTTACCAGAGCCCCGGTTCAGCAGGGGCGGACATCTGCGCCT
>CAZPEK010000131.1:0-9198 GCA_964585555.1 uncultured Leptospirales bacterium
ACAAGTTTTCGGTAAAGCCGTGAGTTCTCACCTCCTGCCAGGACTTCAGAAATGACATCAAAAATATAGTCTTCCGGCGCAGGGAAGGTCGGCTTATGCCAGCCAAGAAGAAACCAGGGGTTTGATTCAAAATTTATCTCCACCCGTTTCGCTCCCCTCTGCAGCGGCTCCCGTATAGGAATTTCAGGGATGTCTCGGCCCCCGGGAATGTCAGAAAAGTATTTTTCAATCACCCTGAAGGTTTCATCAACATCCTGCTTGCCCACGATAGTAATGGTCATTCGCCGGGGAGTATAATAGGTCTTGAAAAATTCTTTTATATCTTTGAGAGAAAGATAGGGAATATTAGAACGCCACCCGATTGTCGGATGCCGGTAGGGATGAGCCGCAAAAGCAGTGGCCATATACTGTTCAAAAAGCAGCCCGGTGCCCTGTGAGTCGTAGCGCATCAGCCGTTCCTGAATTACATTATTCCTTTCGAGATAATATTCCCGGAGTACCGGTTTTTTCAGGCGCTCTGATTCAATACGTGCCCATATATCAAGTTTATCTGCAGGAAGTTCAATGTAATAGCCGGTCTTGTCCCGGGAGGTTGAGGCGTTAAAACCGACTCCCCCGTTAAGGGTATAAATTTTATCATAGGGAGAGTTGATGACATATTGCGACTCTTCCTTTTGAAGTTTCTGCAGTTCCGTTTCAAGACTTTTAATCATTACATTGCCGGGATTTGTTAAACGAAGGTGATCAATGGTTTCACCCACTGCTTCAATGCGCCGAAGTATTTTTTCTTCCTTTTTATAATCCTTTGTTCCCAGTCGATCAGTCCCTTTGAAAAGCATATGCTCAAGCATATGGGCCGCACCGATGGTACGGTAACTCTCATCTGCTGAACCGACCCGAAAGGCAGTTTCAAAGGCCAGGGTTGGGGTATACCCCCGATTTAAAAGAACAACGGTAATTCCGTTGGAAAGTTTCTTCGTTACGACATGTTTCTTCAGGTAACTCCCTGCATCGCGAATTTTTGTTTCACCCGGGATTATTCCGGCAAAAATTATCAGCACGAGTAGCGCTGCGGATAATGGCACTCTTTTCATAAGACACCTCATTTACACATTTTCTGAAAGCACGGAAACCTTCGGCACCACGCCTGCTCAAGACACAGGGATTATTTTTTTTCAGCTGCTTCGTTGTCTCTCAAAATCTCTTCTGCAAGAATTTTAAGTTTTGGAGACACTTTCACGGGAGGAAGTTCTACTTTTACCGTTTTTCGTCCAAGGAGTTTGTTGAGGGCAAACATCATACGCTCAAAAATTTCATTCACTTTATCCTTTCGGTTGACCATACGGTAATACTTCAGGGCCACAAGGGGCTGTTTCTTATCATAAAAATAGTAATCAGCAACCCTGGTCAGACCGTCACGATAATCGGTCGTTTCAAATATTTTTATAGCTTCTTCAAGTTTCCCTTCGTTAAAAAGCTCGTTTCCCTTTCGAATAAGATGTACCCGCTCACTGGTATCCATATGTTTCCTTCCTGCTTATTTTAGTTACATTATCGACATCATGTTACATCTTTTCCACGATAAAGTCGACTTTCTCGAAGAAATACCGGTGTGGGGGGGGGGAAGCGCTTTCGCGCCTTCAAAAAAACCATGCAGAAAGCCTTCACTTCCTCTCCCTTTATCTTTAAATTAGCCTTGACAGGAATAAAAGAATTGATTCTCTTTAAAACCGGTTTTTAAAACCATACGAACTGGCAGGTTGACCGTATTTCTCTCCGGTACCGCGCCAGCACTACGCCTGAAGGGCATATTAAGGAATGTATCAATGTATCCCATAATTTTCAAGTATAAGATGCTGACTATCGGCGGCTACGGCATAATGCTCGGCCTCGGCTTCTACATGGCTTTTCTTCTCCTTGAGAGAGAACTCAAACTTCACAAAAAAGACCCGGAACTGGCCTATAAAATTCTTCTGGCGGTAATTCCTTCAGGTATTATCGGGGCGAAACTGTTTCACATTATTGATAACTGGTCACAATTTCTCAGTGATCCCCTCGGAATGCTTATCTCCGGCGCGGGGCTGACGGTATACGGAGGATTTATCCTCGGAATCCTGGTCTGCCTGGTCATCATTAAGAAAAGCGGTGAAAATCCCCTGGAAATACTCGATTTCGCGGCTCCGGCCATGGCCCTCGGGTACGCCATCGGCAGACTTGGCTGTCATGTTTCCGGTGACGGATGTTACGGGATAGAGACTTCTTCCTTTCTCGGGATTCCCTACCCTAATGGTATCATCCCATCAACGGCCAGTGTTTTCCCTACTCCCCTCTTCGAATCAATGTTCTCTTTTATTCTTGTCATTGCCCTGCTGCAGATTCGCAAGCGGGAACTGAGCCCGGGGCTTCTCTTCTTTATATACTTTATGCTCAATGGTATAGCCCGGTTTAACGTGGAATTTATCCGAAGAAATCCAGTCATGGCCTTTGGCCTGACCCAGGCGCAGGTTATTGCCCTCGGCTTTTTTCTCACCGGTCTGCTTGGCATCATACTGATTCACGTGAGGAAAAATCGGGGTAATGCGTGACCCGGGGCTTTATATTTTTACTATTATCAGCACTTGTCTTTGCCCTGGCTACGCTCTTTGCCAAGCTCACGATTCAGTCATCAGCGGTTCCCCCCATTGAACTGACTTTTTTCAGGTTCCTGGGGGGCCTGATTTTTATTTCTTTTATCGCCTTCAAACAAAAAGAAAACCTGCGGCCCAAAAAGACCCGGTATGTTGTGCTTCGGGCACTTTTCAACACCCTGGCGGTTATACTCTTCTTTATAGGCATTGGTGAAACAACGGTCACCAAGGCTAACATGCTGAACATGACCTATCCGGTATTTGTTTTTCTCTTAGCCCCCATGATGAACCGTGAGTCTATCTCTCTGCTTGATATCATATACCTTGCCGTGGCCATGGCTGGCATCTATCTTGTTATGGTCCCCTCACCCCTTCTTTCAGGGGCCGATACCCTCAACCGGGGTGACATACTGGCCCTCGCATCAGGTCTTGTGGCGGGTTTTGCCATCACCTCTCTCCGGGAAGCGCGAAAATACGACTCAAGCATTGTTATACTTTTTTATCTTATGGCACTGGGAACCGTGATCAATTTTTTCATGGTGCTGCCGGTATTCGAGATACCCCGGGGGAAGATCCTTCTCTACGTCTCGCTCTGTACAGTATTATCTGTCATGGGACAAATCTTTATCACTGAAGGGTACCGGTACATCGACGCGGCAGCGGGATCACTTGTCTCATCAAGCAGGATTCTTTTCGCCGGGATTCTCGGTGTTGTGGTTCTCAGTGAAGATTTAACCTTCGGGATAGCAACCGGAGGCATCCTGATACTCTGTGCCCTCTTCGGCGTCAGCGGCATATGGAAGGGATGGTTGAAGAAAAGAACCGGTCACTAACTCAACCGCCCCCCCTTTTTACCGTAACATCCTCAACCCAGGCCCTGGCTTTATTATTTTCGGACAAAAACTCCGCCTTAATAAAATACCTGTGCCCTGCTTCTGCCTTAAACTTTAATGTATCCTTAAAGGTATAGATCCCTCCAGTAACAAGCACGCCGTTTTCAACTACTCTTTTCAAAGAATTTGTTTTAAATGTAATATGAACAACATGCTCACCGGGTAAAAGATATATACGGTATGATCCGTCCCAGGAAGACCCGAACCAGCGGTTTGGAAGTATCCTGACTCCAATCAATGGCGGGATGGTATTTTTAAAAGCATTGACAGAAAATAACACTGTGCTATGTTTTTTAGCTCAGCATAATAACTTAATTGAACCTCAAAAACTGGTATGCACAAAAAAAAATCAACTCCACAAATTATTTTAGATGCTGCCCGGGAACTATTTAATACAGATGGGGCTGTTTCTACAACAACCAATCATATCGCAAAAAAATGCAGTATGAGTCCAGGAAATCTTTATTACCATTTCCGTAACAAAGAGCATATTTTTCTTGATCTTCTCACTGAAATGATTGAAGCCTTTGATGATATATTCCTTCCTTCTGTTGATTTTAAAAATATGGAAGTGGAGAATCTGTTTCTGAAAACCTGTGAAATTATTTACAACTACCGTTTCATTTATTCAGATTTATCTTACCTGGTGAGCTTTGATGAAAACTTTCGGATAAGATATCAATCGATTAAAGACAAAAGAATTAAAGACGGTAAGTCAATTTTAAGAGATTTTGCTCAAAAAGGAATTATTCACAATCTTCCTGCAAATGAAGATCTCAATATTCTCATTAATTTCATATGGATTTATATTGAAGGAATTATTACTTCTCTAAAAATTGAAGGGGAAAAAATAACCTTAACCTCAATTCAATCTGCTTTAAAACACATTGCCGTTCCACTAAAGCCTTACCTGAATATTTAATATTTTTAAAACCTTTATTTCAAAACAAATTACTTGACAATTAGAGTAATTACTCTAATAATTGCAAAACTTTAAATCTTGAGGGTGTTTATGAAAAAAATAATAACTTTACTGAAGTCTCTACCGTTATTATCAATGATGGGCCTGGCGAATGACTGGAAAGGCTTTATTCGACTACATTTTCTACATGCTTTGAATCTAAAATTATAGAAGCCCTGGAAACCCCCATGGACATAGAATCTCTTGCCGCCAGACTTTCTATTGAAAGAACGGCTCTTCTTGAGGCAATTCTCAATCTCGGAGTATCACTGAATGAAATTGCACTTAAAAAAGGAAAATATTCTCTCAAAGGAAGAAGAATTAAAATGCTCAGGGGAAAGGAAGGAGATAAATTTGCCGCATGGATTCAGGCTCATGTAAATTATTACAATTCTGCCTATCGCCACTTTAATGATCGCCTCCATGGAGCCCCTGACGGGAACTATCTTGAAATTCATGGAGATCTGATAGCAAGAGCATCTAAAATGCTTGATCCATTTATAAACCTTTTCATAGAAAAACATATAGAAAAAAATAAAAAAATCAGGGTTCTTGAAGCTGGATGCGGTTCAGGCATCTATTTGAAAAAAGCATATGAAGTTAATAAGAAAATGCATGGCATAGCCCTTGATTATGATGAAGCCGTGGTAAAACAGGCTGAAGACAATATTAACACCTGGGGACTCAAGGATTCCTTTGATGTTATTCAGGGAGATATTTTTGATCTTGATGAAGAATATATGAATTCCTTTGACCTGGTTACCATGTATAATATGATTTATTATTTCCCTGTTAAAAAACGCCTGGAGCTTTTAAAAAAAGTAAAAACCTATCTCAATCAAAATGGAACCGTGCTCCTCGTATCATCAGAACAGGGACGAAAAGCATCTGCAGGAACAGCTAATCTTGACGTTATAAACAGGTCAATAGAGGGCTGCTATGAGATTCCTCAAAATGGAGAGATTGAAATGCTGTTTAAAAATGCTGGTTTTACACTTCTAAAAAAGGAATCTTTATTTCCCGGCGAAAATATTTATGGATACATAACAAAAAACAATCAATAAACCCGGCATGCAGCTGCCTTTATACAAAGAGAGAGCTGTCCCTGAGGGGCAGCTCTCTCTTTGTATAAAGCGTTAAAGTACTGAATCTTACTTAATGTTGTACTTCTTCTTAAACTTCTCTACACGGCCTGCTGTATCGACTATCTTCTGCTTCTTGGTATAGAAGGGATGACAGTTCGAACAGATTTCAACGTGCAGGTCTTTTGCAGTTGACTTGGTTGAAATTTCGTTACCGCATGCACATTTTATTACAGTATCTTTGTATTCAGGATGAATGCCCTTTTTCATAATATATCTCCCTAAATCTTAAGAATTCATGGCCTTGAAAAAGGCCTTATTATTCTTTGTTGATCTCATTTTATCAATAAGCAATTCCATAGCCTCTGTTGAGCTGAGGGATGAAAGAGCCTTTCTAAGTACCCATAATTTATTCAACTCTTCTTCGTCAAGCAATAATTCTTCTTTTCTTGTACCTGACTTGTTTATATCGATTGCAGGAAAAATTCTGCGATCACTTAATTTACGGTCAAGGTGAACCTCACTGTTACCGGTACCCTTGAATTCTTCAAAAATAACCTCATCCATCCGGCTTCCTGTATCGATCAGGGCTGTTGCAAGTATTGTGAGACTTCCACCCTCTTCAATGTTACGTGCTGCACCAAAAAAACGCTTCGGCTTATGAAGGGCATTTGAATCAACACCACCAGAAAGTATTTTTCCGCTTGTGGGAACAACCAGGTTATAGGCCCGGGCAAGTCGCGTAATTGAATCGAGAAGAATAACAACATCCATTTTTCTCTCAACAAGACGACGTGCCTTCTGAATGACCATTTCAGCAACCTGAACGTGTCTGCTTGCCTGTTCATCAAAGGTTGATGAGATGACTTCCCCGTTTACAGAACGCTGCATATCAGTTACTTCTTCAGGACGTTCATCAATAAGAAGAACGATCAGGTAGACTTCAGGGTGATTTGCGGTTATTGCATTGGCTATTTTTTGTAAAAGAATCGTTTTTCCCGTTCTTGGGGGGGCTACAATAAGCGCTCTTTGTCCCTTACCAATAGGTGTGATAAGATTCTGAATTCTCATCTCTATTTCATCAGCAGTTGTCTCAAGAACTATCCTTTCTTCAGGATAGAGAGGAGTCAGGTTATCAAAAAGCACCCTTTTATGAAGATGCTCAGGATTCTCAAAGTTTACCGCTTCGATCCTCAGGAGGGCGAAAAAACGCTCATTATCCTTGGGGGGACGAATCTGGCCGGCAATTGTATCACCTGTTTTAAGACCGAAAAGCCTGATCTGGGAAGGTGAAACATAAATATCATCGGGGCCGGGAAGGTAATTGTAATTCGGTGACCGGAGAAAACCGTATCCGTCATTAAGAATCTCAAGAACTCCGCTGGCAAAAATAAGTCCCTTCTGTTCAGTCTGGGATTTAAGTATTTCGAAGATTAGATCCTGTTTTTTCAAGCCTGAATAACGCTCACAGCCTAAATCTTTTGCCAGGTTGGTAAGCTCAGAAATAGTCTTGGTTTTCAGCTCCACAAGGTCAAGTTTCGGACCACTTGCTTCTTCCTTTGTTATTATCTGACTTTTTATCTCTTCTTCGAAATTGCTTTTTCTTTCAGCCGGGGTAGCGCCTGCAGAATGCCGGGGGCTTCCAGTTTGTCGAGTTCCTCCTGACTGCCGAGAGCCGCCTGAATTTCTCGAATTTGCAGATCCATTACGCGGCCTGCCATTGGAGTTAGTTTCTTTAGCCATACAATACCTTTAGAGTTATAGATTATAAATTTTGAATTAAAATAGAAACCGATTTATTGATTTGATAAAATCTGAATTACTGGATTTCTACCCGATCTGGGTGGGGGAGAAACAAAAGACATATTCTGATTAACGAGACCAATATCATCAAATTTGAAGATTATGTCAAGTTAAAATGGTATTTTTTTCTAATCTACAGATTTTTAGAGTCAATCTTATATTTTTTTACCCGGGCTGCAAGGGCCTGTTTTGTCACCTGAAGCTCCTTTGCTGCTCCTGCAGAATCACCGGCAGATTTCAGGGCTTCGACTATCAACTGTCTTTCAACTCCTGAAAGAATATCCGGCAATGCGCCACCTCCCCGGAGATCAATACCCTTAAGCTGCCTGGTGTCATGAGGGACCCCGTCACTGTTCTGGTCACAGAATATTAGAAAACCAACCTTTTTCTGATTCGAGACCATGGGAATCTTTTCATAATAGAGATCAAGTTCACGATTTAAAAAATAAATAGCATCCTGTCCCGGTTTGGAATAAAGCTCATTATCATCAGGATCAGCAAAAAGTTTTTCAACAATACCGGTATCCACTTCTTCTTTTTTAATATCTGTATACAGGTCTTCAAAGTGGCTGTTATAAAAAATAGTCTTGCCATTCTCATTAATCGCGTAGAGGGCCCTCGGTATATGCTCAAGAATCAGGTATATAATCCACTCCAGAACCTGTTCTTCCCGCTGAGCATCAACATCTTCTGCAGCCTTTTCTGCCGGCGGGCCGCTCTCGGTTGCATTAAAAAGCTGCAGCCTTGTCCATCTGCCAAGAATATCGCCAAAAATATTTATAACCACGAATTCTTTGATTTTACCATAGGCAAGAAGATCATCAAGGGTCATTTTATGGGCAAGCCGGGTAATAAATTCATCAATTTTCAGCTTTTCCGCCCTTTCAATATCAGAAAGTTCAGCAACAAGATCTTCCTTTTTGAGGACGCCAATCAAAAGACCGCGCTTGGAAATAACCGGCACAATGGGGACATTATGGACATAGAAAAGCCGAACGATATCTTCCGGTTTACGGTTATCAGTCTGGTAAGGATTTTCCTCAAATTCCCGAGAATCATTTCCCTCAACTTTTGAAGGGATTTCTTCGGAAAGTTCCTGTTTTTTCTTTTCTTCTGTCATTATAGTCCCAGTACATCTAACATGGAAAAAAGTTGAGCCGGCTTATCACCGGAAAATTCTGCCGCAAGAACAGCACCCCGTGCATAGGTTTCCCGGGATGTAGAACGAATAGTAAGCTCAAGACGTTCCCCCACACCGGCGAAATAAACGGTATGTTCGCCGACAATATCGCCGGCCCGAAGAGCCATCACACCGATTTCTTTATCACTTCGCACGCCGGTAATACCGCTGCGTCCCGTAACTTCCTTCGCGTCAGCCATGCCTTCCATGTTATCCTTAACAATTTCGACAAGCCTTTTTGCTGTCCCCGAGGGTGCGTCTTTCTTAAAACGATGATGAGATTCAACTATTTCTACATTGAATTCAGGTCCCAGAGTTTTTGAAGCGACTTCCGTCAATTTAAAGAGCATATTGACACCCACCGCCATATTGGGAGCAAAGACGATTGCTATTTTTTTTGCTGCCTCTTCGATTTTTTTCTTTTCTTTTTCAGTAAAACCAGTGGTGCCAATAACCAGGGGAGTGCCTGTCTTTACCGCCGTGTCAAGGAGCTGCATGGTGGCACGGGGAGTAGAAAAGTCGATAATGCACTCACTCTCTTTCATCTGCTTCTCGTTTATAGGCTCAACAGTGATCCCCAGGGGATTCCCATGAATCAGTGTGTTGACATCTTTACCCACGCAGGGAGATTCTGCTGCGTCAAAGGCAGCAC
>CAZPEK010000132.1:0-9193 GCA_964585555.1 uncultured Leptospirales bacterium
ACATGCCGCGCATCAGCTTCTATTCTGACGCCTACCAGCTATGGGAAGAATTCCGAGACAGGGCCGTCAAGGAAACCATGGAAGAGATGAGCACCTATATTAAAAAGCTTTCCGGTCAGTTCAAGAAGATTGAACCCATTATCGAGGTAGGCATCACCTGTGATAAAATTCTTGAAACTGCGGATAAACTTGACGTAGACCTGATTATAATAGGCCACCATGTTCGAAAAGGTGTATTAAACCGTATGGTTCACAGCAATGTGGCCGAAAAGCTGGTGCGACTCTCGACACGGCCTATACTGGCTTTTAATATAGATTCCGAATGAGATTTACTACCTCAGGAGGAGTCTTAAGATTTCCTTAAATAAAAATATAACTGTAAGGGTCACCAGAAGGAGAACTGCCACTCCAGACAGAAGTTCTCCTTTTTTATATTTCCTCTCCTTCACTGCGCATACCTATTAATTTTTTAACATAGATCTCTTCCCGTTCCATTTCTTCAAGACGGTCACTGATATAATTTTTTGCTTCACGGCACTGGGGAATAAAAACTTTCTCAAGGGCATTAACCCGACGCTGTACTTTTTTTAATTCCCGGGAGAGAATAAAAACCGACGAGGTAACTGCGGCGTACTGCACCATGACACTGGTCAGCTCCGGAACATTACGCATCATTGACGCCGCGGCCCCCGATTCGGTTACCGGCTGATATTCAGCATGCCTTCGTACTGTTCTAACACCCATGAGCGTAAGGGTAAGACCGACGGCCCTGACCTCTTCAGTGTGCAGTTCCGACTTCCAGTATTGATGCAGTGATGCTGCCGAAACTGACTCAGGCCCCCCGGTCATCGCGGCGTTTCTGTACTGCTCATAATACTCCCTCAAGAGTTTCTGAAAATTCCGTTCAGCCTCCCGGGCTTCTTTCATCCGGCGGAGAATTTCCATCACCAGGAGCTCCCTCTTTTGCTCAAGAAGCTCATAACCCTCAAGGGCAAACTCAAGATCAGCACTTACCCGCCTGAGGTTCGTTTTGGTGGGAGATATATCAGGGCGTCCCATTATTTACCAGACCCGTCGGGCATGTAATAGCGCCCGATATCATCCCGGGAAATACGATAGAGCTCTTCTTTCGGCAGAAAGGAAAGCATCTTCCAGCCAATATTCAAGGTCTCATCTATATCCCGGTTTTCCTTGTCTCCCTGGGAAAGAAAATCTTCTTCGAAGCGCTCACCAATCTTCAGGTAGGTTCGGTCAAGGCCCGAAAGTTCTTCTTCCCCCACTATCGAGGCGAGAGACCTGATGCGTTTCACCTTCGCATAACAGGCAAAAAGCTGAGCTGCCACACCGGCATGATCTTTCCTGGTTCGGTTTTCGCCAATACCGTCTTTCATAAGGCGTGAAAGGGAAGGAAGTCCCGCTATGGGCGGGTAGATGCCCCGGTTGAAGAGTTCACGCTCAAGTACAATCTGACCCTCGGTGATATATCCCGTTAAGTCAGGCACGGGATGAGAGATATCATCACTCGGCATGGTGAGCATCGGTATCTGGGTGATCGAGCCTTTACTTCCTTCAATTCGCCCTGCCCGCTCATAAATTGACGCCAGGTCGCTGTAAAGATAGCCGGGATATCCCTTGCGGGAAGGAACCTCCCCCCGTGAACTGGAGAGCTCCCGAAGGGCTTCGCAGTAATTGGTCATATCCGTCATGATTACCAGGACATGCATATCATGCTCAAAGGCGAGATACTCAGCCAGGGTCAGAGCGGCCCTCGGTGTAACCAGCCGCTCAATGGATGGGTCGCTTGCAAGGCTTAAAAACAGGGCCGCCTGAGCAAGCACCCCGCTCTCTTCCAGGCTGTCAATAAAAAAGCGGGCCACATCAAACTTCACACCCATTGCGCAAAATATTATTGTAAACTCTTCGTCTGCAGTTAAAGTCTTTGACTGTCGGGCAATCTGGGCGGCAATACGGTTATGGGGCATACCGCTTCCGGAAAAAATCGGCAGTTTCTGCCCCCGTATCAGGGTGTTCATACCCTCAATGGCGGGGATACCGGTTTGTATAACATCACGGGGATACTCCCGGCTGCAGGGATTTATCGGGAGCCCGTTGACATTCAGTACCGTTTCAGAAACCACGGGGGGAGACCCGTCCCGGGGACGCCCCAGTCCATCAAAGACCCGTCCCAGCATATCCCGGGAAATAGGCAGATCCATGGGACGGCCGAGAAAGGTAGCCCGGGTGCTTTTACGGTTAAGCCCTGTAGTTCCCTCAAAGACCTGGACAACCGCCAGGTTCTCCTGCACCTCAATGGTCTCACCGATACGGAGATCATTTCCTGAACGGATCTCCACCAGCTCACCGAAGCCCACACCTTCAACCCCTTCGACAATAATCAGGGGGCCCTTTATTTCTCTGATGCCGGCATAATCCTTTTCTTTCATTGTGCTTCCCCTTTTTCCGGAAGGTCAATATCTCCCAGGGACCGAAGCTGAGTCTCAAGGCGCCCCGCGAATTTTTCAATTTCTGACACATCATCATTAGTGAATTCTGATTTCAGACGGGAAATTTCCGCCACCGCGTCAAGGTAAATCACTGAATGAAGATCGGCCCCTGAGGCGAGGAGTTTTCTTCCCAGCTGGTAAAAATTCACAATTACCGAAAGAATCTCTACCTGTTTCTCAGGCGAACAAAACATATCATTAGAATCAAAACTGTTCTGCTGAAGAAAACCGTTTCGTATAACTTCCGCACAAAAAAGCAAAAACCGGTCTTCCAAAGGAAGGGCATCAGGCCCCACGAGGCGTACAATCTGTTCAAGACGGTTTTCTTCCTGGAGAATATTCATGGCACTGCGCCGAAGGTCAATCCATGCCCGCCGATAGTCTTCCCACCAGTCGGCGACTTCCTCAAGGTATTCAGAATAGCTGTCTATCCAGCTTATTGAAGGATAATGCCGGGCGTCTGCCAGGGTTTTGTCCAGGGCCCAGAAACAGCGCACAAAACGGGTAGTATGCTGAGTGACCGGCTCAGAAAAATCTCCCCCCGGGGGCGATACGGCGCCAATAATACTTATACTTCCCCGACTCCCCTCAAGGGTCTCAATGTATCCCGCCCGCTCATAAAATTCAGCCAGGCGGGTTGCAAGATAAGGGGGAAAGCCCTCTTCTGCGGGCATGTCCCCAAGACGACTTGCCAGTTCCCGTAACGCCTCAGCCCACCGGGAGGTACTGTCAGCCATCACGGCAACATGATACCCCATGTCACGGTAATACTCGGCAATAGTTACACCGGTATAGATACTTGCCTCACGAGCGGCAACCGGCATGTTTGACGTGTTGGCAATCATCACCGTCCGCTCCATCAGGGGCCGGTCATTTCGCGGGTCAATAAGCCGGGGGAATTCCGTCAATACATCAGTCATTTCATTGCCCCGCTCACCGCAGCCGATATAGATTATCACATCGGCATTACACCACTTGGCAAGGGCGTGCTGGGTCATAGTCTTGCCGGTGCCGAAACCCCCGGGTATTGCCGCTGTCCCTCCCTTGGTGATGGGGAAAAATGTATCAATAACCCGCTGTCCCGTTACCAGGGGCTCCGTGGCCCTGAGACGTTCTTTCACAGGCCGGGGCTGGCGTACCGGCCAGTAATGGGCAAGACGCCCCGGTATCGATTCGCCCTCCCGGTCAAGGCGGTAGATTTCATCTTTAATCGTATAGTTCCCTTCGGGAGCAATTTCTGTTATGGTTCCTGCAAGATTGGGGGGAAGAAGAATACGGTGAAGCACCGCTGATGTCTCCTCAACCGTACCAATCAAGGTGCCTCCTGCGGCCTCTTCTCCCACCTTTGCCGCAGGAACAAAATGCCATTTCTTTTTTGCAGCCACGGGCGAGGCACTGGCCCCCCGGGTAATATAGGCGCCGCATGTTTCCATAATAACGTCAAGGGGCCGCTGGATGCCGTCATAAATTCCTGAAATAAGTCCCGGGCCTACCAGAACAGAAAGGGGCCGTGAAGATGTCACCACCTGGTCTCCGGGCTTCAGGCCGGTATTGTCCTCATAGACCTGAATAATAACACGTTCACCCTGGAGACGGATAACTTCTCCTACCAGTTTATGGGGTCCCACCTCGGCGATGTCCATCATGCTGACGCCAGGCATCCCCGTTGCCGTTACAATGGGGCCGTTAACCCGAAGAACCCTGCCACCCTGTTCTTCATCATGATCCATATATTTCCTCCAGCTTTTTCAGCACGCCCTCTTCCCGAAGAAGGGTCATCATCTCAAGACGCAACAATTCTTTTTTACGAAAAAGAAGACGCTCAATAGTCAGGTTCAATACCGAATTACCCCCAAAGCTGATGACAGCACCACCGCTGCGAATTTCCGAATCTTCGGCAACCACAACTCCTTTGATATGCAAATCCTCAACAGCATTTCTTAATGGTTCATCCCCCGGGGCGATTATGACCTTAACTTCCTTTCCATCAACCGCGGCCTCTCGTACTGCAGTGATAATCCGCTTGAAAGCTGCCTCATCTTTCCCTGCCTGCTCAGCCGCTTCTGCAATAATTTCTTCAAAAAGTTCCTCCATCAGTCGGGAGATAATGCGGCGCCCCTCAATTTTAAAGGTCCGAGAGAGACGTTCTTTTTCCGCCTCAATTAATTTTTCCGCCTTCTGTCTTTCTTCCTTCCTGAATTTATCCAGGTCTCTCTTCAACCTGTCTGCAAGCTCTTTATCCTGTCTGGCTCTTTCAGTTCTGATACGGGCTGTCTCGTTCTCCAGTGTCTCTTCAAGGTACGCCAGGATCGATGAAGTGTCAGAACTGCGGACCGGATCTTCAACTGTTGTTATAGTTTTTTTCTTCACAGGGAGACCCCCAGGGCATCGCTAACATACCTGAGCAGTGACGTCCTGAATCCCTCTTCATCATGTATACCGGGAATTTCGCAGATAAAGGGGCGGCCCTTTTCTAGATTATGCTTCGAAACCATATCGCCAACGGCACGGCTGCAGCCTGCGGTAATAATAATCAATGCCGAGTTGTCCCGCCCGATAAGATCCTGGAGCACCCCTGAGGCCTCTGCCTCATCAACCACCAGGCCCTCAATGTCCCCGAGGCTCAGGGCCGAAACGGTATCACGATCTCCTATGCAGTAAATCCTGTCCATGGCTTCATATCTTATTAAGAATCATAATAGCCACGATGAGACCATAGATGGCAATCCCCTCTGCCATACCGAGAAAGACCAGGGCACGGCCCCCAACTTCGGGCTTTTCCGCCATGGCCCCCATGGCGGCGGACCCGATCTTCGCCAGGGCATAGGCGCTGGTAAGGCATGAAATACCAACAGCCCCCATGGCGGCAAGAGCGAGAAGGGGATCAGCGCCCCCTGCAGCAGTGGATGCTGCCTCTTCACCATAAAGAGCAGCGGCAGTAAAAACAAGGGCTAATAAAATCAAAAGAACACGAAATAATGTTTTACCTTTTATCCTGTTACGGCCCATGATATTTCTTCCCCCTTTTGTTGTTGTATGATAAACGGGATATAGGGTGTTCCCTTTCCCGAATAAAACCTGCTGAAGAATTCATAGTATTCGAGACGCATGGCCTGTATGCTGCAGACCAGACCCTCAAGAAGAATAATAAATATATTACCCACCACAATGACTGCGATCCATGAAATGCCGCCGCCCACAATGTCACCGAGGGTGTAAACGGCAATAGACAGACCAGCATGACTGAGAGCAAAGGCCCCGGCGCGAATAAAAGAAATGGTATTGCCGAGAAAGGAAGAAGCAGTCTCTATCATTTCAACAATAAGCTCAACAAACCAGGCAAAGAGACCATGCTCCAGGGGATTTTCATGACCGGGAATTATTTTAAACATGAGAGGCCGCAGTATTACCATAAAAACCGAAAGGGCTGCAAAGACCGCGGGTACCTCCACGGACAACCCCATGTTAAAAATAAGATTTGCCCCGGTGAAAATAAACACACCATAGAGAAGAAGCCCCGCAAATCCTCTAAAGTGAAATACCGCATCAAGGATATCTCCTGCCAGTATCCGGTTAATAATACCAAAGATCATTCCAGTGGCAATGAGCACCGCCCCCATACCGATGGCCCCGAAAAAGAGTGTCCCCATATTATTCATGGGATTAAAAAGCAGAGGCGTCAAAAGATGCTCATTACTGAAAACAGATCCATAGACAAGTCCGAAAAACGCGGCGCTGAATCCGCAGAAAATCATAATCGCCCCGATGTCTCTCGCTGGTGATTTCTCTCCCCGTAAAAAAAACCAGATGAGTCCCCCGGTGAGAGAGAGAACCAGCCCCTGCCCCAGATCGCCAAACATAACACCAAACATGATCACATAGGCCAGAGCGGCCAGGGGTGTGGGGTCAACTTCCCCGCTGGCGGGAAAACCCATAACCGTCACCAGGGTCTCAAAGGGACGAAAGGTACCCCTGTTCTTCAAGAGTACCGGCACCCGTCCCCGCCAGGGACGCATTTCTTTTTTAGAATAAATGTGAAGGAAGTAAGAGGCGCCGTAGACTTCCTTCAAAATTTTCTCCAGTTCAGCTACCTGTCTCAGGGGAATCCATCCCGCAAAAAGAGACAGCCGTTCTCCGTGAAGAAAATTTTCCGCCCCGGAAACAATTTCAGCATAAGCGGCGGCAGAGGCCCGAAGGGTCACGAGGTTCAGCTTCCATTCTTTCAAAAGGGAAGAAAAGGCCGCGGCAAGAATCTCACGGCGTCGAAGGAGCACCTTCCTCCGGTCATTCAGTTCGGAATAATACTTTTCAGCGCCACCCTTTTCAAAAACCCGGACAAGAAAAGCAGACAGATCGTGATACCCTCTCAACTCAAGATATTCTTTAAAGGATTCTCGCCGGGCAACCGAGACCAGGGCAAAAATTCGGTTGTCTGACCAGGCCCACCATGAATATTTTTCACCCCCAGGAAGGGCTTCGCCGATTTCACCGTATAACAGGGAAATATATTCTGATTTTTCTAAAGGAGTAACATTACCTGACAGGTTTAAAAGCCTTTTGCATTCATTAATCTGATCATCAATGTTATTGAGGGCCCCCTCTATCATTTTTTCTACCCGCAGGTACTGACTTCGTTTCTCTTCAATTTTTTCAAGCCATGCGTGACTTTCTGCTGTTTTCTTATTCGAAAGGGCTGTCAGGGAATACCGGCCCCCCTGAAGCATCTCATCACCATACAGATCTTCAATAAGCAAACGGCTTTTCTGCTCAAGGCTGATAATATCTTTTAGCAGGGATCCCTTTTTGTCGAGAGTAGCAAAGGCTTCCTCTTCTTCAACCGCTCCATCGAGCTGAACAAGCCCCCGGCTTCCCAGAAGCACAAGAAACCTGGTTTCATCCTTATCAGGGATAGTTACTATAAATCTTTTGATTGTATCGCTTCGAAACATCATTCCCCGCAGATTATCAGATCCATAATCTTTGAGGCCTTCCGTCCCAGCCGAATTCCCTCGGCACAGGCAAAAAGATTTTTAACCTGATAGTACCAGAGCATCAAGAATGAAGCTCCTGTTACCGGGCTGTGAAAATCAGAAAATATTTTACCCCGGGCAGAAGCCCAGGCATACCGGTGGAGTGACATTTCAGCCTCCACAATACTTTTATCAGTAAAATTTAAATCATTATTTTTCTCAGGCTGAAGGGTCTTGAGAAGTTCACTGCTCCAGTTTCTAATCAGCTGATACCAGCCTTTTCCTTCTGATTTTTCCTGTTCATGGGGAATCAAAAAGCTGTCTTCCTCCCATGTCCCGGAGAGAAACTGGCGGATAATCTTTTTCATGGAAAGGGATATTCCGAAAAGAACCGAAAGATCCCTCCCGACATTCTGACAGGTAAAGGGTAAATTTCTCCCCCAGTCCCTTCGAATAATTTCCAGCTGAAGAAACTCAAGAGCCGACTCCCACTGAGGAAAGGTTTCCGGCACATCAGGGGGCCAGGCATCTTTCCAATCTGATTTAATAATAACATGATGCAGTTTTTCAAGCGAATCTGCTTCTTCTATATTGGCACGACTGAAATGATTCCACGGCGCCGTATCATACCATGGAGAATCATCCGTAATACCCCGGGAACAGCGGGCAGCTGCTTTTTTAATATTTTCGATTTCAAAGATTCCCAGGAAGGCAGCAGCGATTCTTCGATATCCCCTGTTTAACCGCATTATTGAAAGGAGTCGATCAACTTCATACCTGAATATTTTTTCCCGTGCCCCGATGGTAATCTCTTCTGGAGACCTGAAAACAAAACCGACAGTCCCTTCTCCGAGAGTCTGCCGGTTTGCCAGAATTTCATAATCCTTTCTTTTTAGAAGCCTGCCGTACTGCCCATAGATTCGGGCATGGACAAATCCTGTATCAACATCTCCACCCATGGACATCTCCTCAACTGCTGTTTATCAGCATTTCGGTCATCCGTGCAATCATTCTCCCCCTGCAGGTATCATCAGAGAGAATTGCCCGCACTTTTTTTTCAATTTCATTCATTTTTTCACCGCTTTCTGTTTTCAATCTCTTCAACTCATTGTTCAGAAATTTCTTCGTTTCCCTTTCAATGCTTTCTGTTTCTTTTCTGAATTTCTGATCAATGAGGGCACGGTGTTTCTCACCCTCGCGGAGCAGCTCTCTTTTTTCATCTTCTATTTTTTCAACTACCCGTTTCTCTGCAAGAGCTATCTCTTCAAGCTCATGAAGCATCGCAGCCTCCTCTTTCAGGTAAATACCTTTGAAAAATCCTTATCTATTTATTATAGAAGGCTTTTTCAAAGAATACAGCTTCAAGATCTTCAGCCTTGCAGATAGATATATTTTTCATCTTTTCATGCATCGCCTCAGTATAGCCGCGTATCGCGTAATACTCGGCGCGGTCAAAGAAGAGGATTACCCGGTCATTCAGTTCCCGCATCTGGTGAAGCTGAAAAGCAGAGTCAAAGGCGCTTTCATGCACCACAAAGACCCAGAGGGTTCTGCGCAAAACAACGAGGGAACGGTGAACTTCACACATAGGTACACCCATTTCAAAAAGATCTTTACCTTCTTCGGCATAGCGCCTGCCGATATCTTCCTTCGTGGTATCATAACTTACCCACTGGCCAAGGTTCTGTGGGCGGTTTTGCAGGACGCGGCCTCTGCCCA
>CAZPEK010000133.1:0-4705 GCA_964585555.1 uncultured Leptospirales bacterium
GCTCAAAATGACGAATTTCTTCACTGGAGAGGTAACGGATTGTTCCCTTTTCGTCGAGATGGAAGAAACGGAGGGAAACCGGTTGATAGCCGTAAAGAGCTGCCGCTGCCAGGGAGAGGGTCACCTGTCCCGGGATCAGGTTTTGTTCAAAAAGGCGTACGTCAGCGTTTGAATGATCGTGAAATTTCATGATGCGTGAAATAAACGATTTGAATTGCTGCAGTGCTTTTTTCTGATTATCGGGGGAAGCTGAGATGATGCGTCGCGGGTCGCCGGCGTTTTCAAGGCTGATAGTAGTAATTTCTTTCATATAAGGATAGGTGGCCATTGCTGAGGCGAGGTCATTCCCCCCAAAGGGATAAATTACAGTGACGGGAATGTTTTTCGGCTGTAGTTTTGTCAGAATGTGCCGAACTCGTCTAATATATTGATTACGGTATCTTTCAGCTTCTTTGTGGAATGCCCTGCAGTAGTCAATATTTTGCTGATTGCTCCCCTGCCCTTGTGATGCCGTATCACCACAGGCAAAGACCCGGTATATCCATTCAGCTTCTTTAATGAAATTTTTGCTTGTGCTGCCGGTACTGCAGAAAGCCGATCCGCTTATTGTAAGAAGGACTAAAAGAAAAATTAATTTTCTCACCGCATTACCTGCCATAACATGAAAACCAATAATTTATATATTTTTATACAGAAAAAGTCAACAGTAAAAACGGGTATGCCTGGGGGCATACCCGTTTTTATTGTTCTAATCGAATGCCTGGTCTGTCTTCCAGACTTCCCACACCTTGCCGACCAGGTCGGGTCCCGGCTTAAGGGTTGCCTTACCTGGTTTCCAGCCAGAAGGAGTAGCCTGGGTTCCCTTGCTTTCCCGGACCAGCTGAAAGGCCTGAATCTGCCTGAGTGATTCGGATACATTTCTTCCTACAGGAGGAGTCAAAACTTCATACCCCTGGACAATCCCATCAGCATCAATAATAAAACGTCCACGAGTTTCAATACCTGCATTCTCATCATAGATACCGTATACTTTTCCAACTTTTCCGCCTGAGTCAGAGATCATGGGGAAGGGTATTCCCCCCTTTACCATTTTAGAGAGTTCATTATCATCCCACATCTTATGAACAAAAACACTGTCTACACTTACTGAAAGTACTTCTACACCGAGCTTTTGAAATTCACTGTGTTTTTCTGCGACCGCAGAAACTTCCGTTGCTCAGACGAAGGTGAAGTCACCGGGATAGAAACAGAGAACTATCCATTTCCCAAGATATTCAGAGAGTTTAATATTTACAAATTTACCTTTAAGATAGGCAGGTGCTTCAAAATCAGGGGCTTTCTGGCCAACCATAATCATATTTTTTTCCTCCTTTTTATTGTTTTCTTGATCCTGGTCTTCCAGGATCGGGGCGGCCTTTTCACCGACAGGGCCTCCCGTAGGACGGGCGCAGCCGGCTTTAAATTCTTCAGGCATGTTAGACCTCCTTTTTGTATTGAGTACAGTTATGTAATAACATAAGATGTTGGGATAGTCAAATAGATTTTTTCTTTGAAAATAAACTCTTCAAGAGGGTGAGTAGGGGCCATGGACACCCTCTTGAAGAGAAAATATTAGAGGATTAATCTCAAATAAAAATAAACATTGTCTTTCAGTATGCTGGGTTTTATGAAAAAATTACCATTATGATGTAAAAAATTTTAAAAAGTCTTGCCTCTCTCGAATATTTTTATAGATTTTAATCGACCTGATATATTTGTTTATATCAGTGGCGAAACCTGTACAATAGAGATATTAAATATTATAATTGTTAGAAAAGGCCCTGTAATGATGAAGCGAAGGTTTACTAAAAATATTTTAATGATGGGACTGGTTTGTTCAACCATACTCCTTGGATCCCGGTATGGTTCGACGAATGGTTCTATTTATGTTGAAACTTTTCAAAATTATTTTAGAACCCCCTTTCCTCGCTGGAAAATGAGAAATAATTCTCCCTCTATCGCGGCGAGAGTCTATTCAATTAAAAGTGAAGGGAAGAATAAATACCTCCATGCCTCAACAGAGAGAAATTCTAATCTCTCAATTCAGATTGTAAAAGTTCTTAAATGGAATATAAGGAAAAAACCCGTTCTTTCATGGAAATGGAGAGCCCATCAGCTTCCCTCCGGGGCTAATGAATTGAATAAAGATACCAATGACAGCGGGGCGGCAATTTACGTAATTTTTCAACGATCCTGGAGCCCCTCAAACGACTGGAAGAAAAAACCCGTTAATGTCCTCAAGTATATCTGGAGCACATCCCTGCCAAAGGGAAAGGTCATTCATCAAAGGGCCCGGAAAAAGTACGGGATTACCTACTACGAAGGTAATTTTTATGTATTGCAGTCGGGCACTGGAAACCTGGGCAAATGGATTACTGAACGGAGAAATGTTCTGCAGGATTATAAAAGGGCCTTTGGGAAAAGTCCACGGTATAACCCGATGGCCATTGGTATTTTGACAGATTCAAATGCTGTTCAGAAGACTGCTGTGGCGGACTATGATGATATAATTATTCAATAAGAAGATATGCTTTCTATTTCAGGCCTGTTGGTTTTAAACAGCTTTCCATTCGGTACAGGCATGGGCTGTCACGATATCTCCCTGAATAAGATCATGGAGAAAGGAAGTCTGTCCTTTTTGTGATATTTCATCTTGAGAAATTCTGGCCAGTAGGGGCCGACCGTAGAAAGCCTCGGCCCGGTAATGTATCTCAAGTTCGTGGCAGCTGCCTGTTCTCAATACTTCTTCAGGGGCTGATTCGAGGATCCATGAAATATAACTGACATTATTGACATGACCATTGATATCAATATCCCGCATCAGCACGGGAAATTTTTTGGGGGGGGAAGTTTCTTCCTTCAGGGTTTTCAAGGGTCTGAAATTTCCTCCCAGGGCGCTGCCGGGAAGATCGGAAAACTGGCTTGAGAACTCTTCCGGGATGGTGACGGGTTTTCTTGAGATTCGGTCGATTAAGGCTATGGCACTGGTCGCGGCAGCGATTACACTTCCTTCACTGGTTTTTAATTCGAATTCCCGAAAGCCGAAGGCTCTCTCAATTCGTGAACGCCACGTCGTAACGGATACGGTTTCGTAGCACCGGGGGTAGCGGATCACTTTAACGCGGAAGCGGGCATAGACCCAGGTGAGGTTTCTTTTTTCGAGATCAACCATCGAGGTGCCCAGGCTCCGGGAATGGAAGTCCGCCGTTGCCTGCATGTAATTACAGAGGGCCGTGAGGCGGGCCATGCCGAGGTGGTCTGCATCGTGAAGGAGTATTTCGAAATCCTTTGTAGTTGTATGGTTCATTGATTGTTCAGTACGCGGTTATTTT
Organism: uncultured Leptospirales bacterium; assembly: GCA_964585555.1. Classification (GTDB taxonomy): domain Bacteria; phylum Spirochaetota; class UBA4802; order UBA4802; family UBA5550; genus CAZHNW01. The sequence continues at coordinate 3,372 of CAZPEK010000133.1, forward strand.
TTTTGCAGTTCTTTATTATAACGAAGCCCATTCTCTACATAGTGGCGGGCCGAATCAGCAATCATTTCACGCTGGGCATCAGAAACTTCCTTTACCACTTTTCCCGGCGCCCCGAGAACCAGGGATCCCGGGGGAATGATTTTCCCTTCAGTCACCAGGGCCCCTGAGCCGATGATGCAGTTGTCTCCGATTACGGCACCGTTCATAACTACTGAATTGATACCGATGATACAATTGTTCCCGATTGTGCAGCCATGAATCATGGCTTTATGCCCGACCGTTACGTTTTTTCCTACCGTGAGGGGGTGGTCTTTTTCCCCATGGCAGACCGTGCCGTCCTGTATATTGCTGTTCTCACCAATGGTAATGGGAGAAGAGTCGGCCCGAAGTACTGCGTTGAACCAGATGCTTACATTGTCGGCCAGGTGTACCTCACCGACAAGGGTGGCATTTTCGGCGATGAAGCAGTTTTTTCCCGGTACCGGTTTTTTTGATCCGAGGCTGTATATCATGGCGGCTATCCTTTGTGCTCTGTTTTTCAGATATTGGGATGCAGAAGAGTTTCCCCGTCAAATACTATTTGAAGAAAGGATGTTACGGGAGATAGTCTTCCCGTACCGGGGAGAAAACTTCCACCGCCAGGGAATCTTCGATTATCCGCGCCCCATGCTCCCTGTCCGCGGGAATGCACCACGAGTCTCCCGGCCGGGTGTCGTAGACTTCTCCCCCGATGTTCAGCTCGATATGTCCGGCAACAAGGTATCCGGTCTGTTCATGGGGATGACTGTGTGCCGGGAGTATGCTCCCTGCCGTGAGCCTGAATTCACTCATCAGTGTACGTTTCCCGTGGGCAAGGGTTTTCATTTCAATGCCTCTAAGAGGTTTTTTGTAGCCTTCACTGCTTTTTTTTGAGAACATGGCCTGTCTCCTTTTTTATATAATGGGCTGTCTGTCATTTTTCAGGGTAGATAGTAATAGTCAGCCCGTACATCAACAGGCCGGTACTGGAACTCTTCGCCGTAGAGGGGGTGAAGGGCTTCAGGGTAGTTTTTTTCTGCGGCATCAAGCCATTCACTGGTTATTGCATCTTCGTAGTACCAGACTTTCAGGTTGTCGATGAGGAGGGTTGAGGTTATGTCGAGACCTAGGAGGACTCCCAATTGTGAATAATTTGATAGTGCATTATTTTTAAAGGAAAGAGATTTTTTAATATGATTGTCCGTCGATTGATAGAGAATAGTTACATCAAAACATTTAATTTTTGTTTGACTTCTGCAGTCCTTCAGGCGGATAGCTGACCATTGAAAAAGCACCCAGTTGTTTAAAAGAGAATG
>CAZPEK010000133.1:4754-6278 GCA_964585555.1 uncultured Leptospirales bacterium
AAATATGCCCATAGATCTATAAGTGATTTTTCAATGTTGAGCGATATTATCTGACCATATGAGCTAAATAGTGAATCCCTATTAACTCTGTCAGAACGTAATGTTATATCGTAGATAAAAAAATCGGTTATCATGTTAGTTGTATCACTTGTTAGGATTTTACTCTCTACTGATTGGAATGTTGAAAAAACGGCAATAACCTCTTCAGGAGCATCCGCACCCAGATCATAGCTGATGCCGGAAGTAGATTCAACATGTTTATTGTTTTTACTCGCCTTAGCATAATTTTCCAGCTTAACATAGACTCTCCCTCCATCAGACTCAATAGTCATGCACTCAGGACACTCTACTTCGACATTAAGCCCCGGGGGCTTTATACGGGGAGAGTATACCTCACTGAGACTGTCCATGGCACTGTAGAGCAGGGGCCGGGGCAGCACAAAGCGCCCCAGGAGCGGATCGATGTAGCAGATGCCCGGCGGGGGCGTTTCGGTAGCTGTAAGTTTTTTGAGAACCGGGTTCAACTTCATACCCTCCGGGGCGGCAATATTTTTGCCGTTGACCACCAGGCGGAGACAGGTGCCTTCAGCCAGGGGGCCTTCGGTATTATGGTCCATCAGGTGGGCAATAGAATCTCCCCAGGTGAGATCGGGGCTGTCGATGAGGGACGTTCCGTCAGAAAGGCGGAGGATTCTTCCCTCTTCATTGTGGCTTGATCCGAAGTACCCTTCGGCACGGGGGCAGGGGATACCGGTTTCTGTTTCCTGGATAATACCGGTGGAGAATTTCCCGGACCACGGCTCTGCCATACTGTTGCCTTCCAGGTCTTTGATATTTTTAGCGTGTATAGTATAGTATTGCTTTTCCTGAAGGGGGGACGAGAGGTTTATTATGACCTCACATCTATCGGCCCGGTATGAGAGACTGGCGGGAAGAATTGTTTCATCTTTATTTTCAAGATAGATGTTTTCCTCTGTCACTGATGAGAGGGCAAGAGCTTCACTGAAGGCGACGGAAACTCTTGAAAGTGAAAGGGGCGCGATGTCCCCACAGTGAGGAGTAGTGGCAATAACCCGAGGCGGGGTATGATCCTTTGCGGTGCAGGTTTTAAAGGACCAGGTGATGCCTTCTCCCAGGAGAAGCCCGTCTATATCAGCGATATCCTTTGATACAGTGAGCGTGTAGAGGCTTTCCGCCTCAAGGTCTTCGGTCGGGTAGACTACTATAATATTAGCCTGCTCAAGGGAAATGAGAACGGGAAGCGGGAGGCCGAAGGGGTCCTGTACTGAAACCGTTGAATCATTGATTGTGCTGCCTTCAAGATTCTTGGTGAAAGATATCATCATGGGGCCCCCGGGACTGATATCTGAATCATTCTGTTCGGGGAAACGGTAATCAATTGCGGGGGCAGCAGGTCCTGAAGAGAGGGCTCTTTCTGGAATATTGTAATACACCCCGTTACATGAAAACAGCAGGAGGGCGGTGATGAGTATAAAAGCTGATTGTTTCATTTTTCTTCTCCCT
>CAZPEK010000133.1:6288-8814 GCA_964585555.1 uncultured Leptospirales bacterium
CCAGAGGACGCTCGCCCCACCGTTGCCACCCGCGGCGTTTTTGCTGATGTGCTGTACGATGACGACCGCCGTGCCATAGCGCTCGGCAAGGAGTTTGAGTTGCGCCATCGCCGCGTTTGCTTCCTTTTGTATATACCGTTACATTAGAAAAGCAGGGCTATGCGGCCCTGTATTTGAATCCAGGAGATGCTTCCTCCTGGATCAAAGATATGCCCGTAGGCGCCTCCAAGAGAACACCAGAAATGACGGCCGGTTTTTAATGAAAAACTGAGACCCGATCGAAGGACCGGCTGAAAACCCCCCAGGGCTCCCCGGGAATCTGAGTCAGCCTCAGTATAATAGTTGACCTGGTTATATCCCATGCCCGCAGCGAGAAAAACCCTGAAACCCGCAGGCCCAAAGGTTATGCCATAACCGCTGGTTGCCTGCAGGGCGGTCATCCAGGAGTGGTGAACATTTTCATCCTTTCCCTCGTAGTGTATGTATGAGAAAAGTCCTCCAATAAATAATCCCTGTATGAAAATATTATGGGCAATTCCCTGTAGATCAAATCCGTATCCATAGCTGCAGAGTCTGCTGAGATGACCCGCAGGTATGGCAAAGATAAATGCTGAACTGATGTCATATTTTTTAATGCTGCTGCCGCGCCACCGGTTGAGAAGACGGGATACAATTATTTCTGCGGCTTCTTCTGCACAATCACGGATGTCTTCTTTCGTGTCACTTTCAGCCGAGGCTGTAATGATGAGTTTTTCTGATTTTACTTCAAAGACCCTGAGAGTTATGCGCCACCTGTCGAGTTTTTCCACGGTACCCGCTACCATGTATCGGGCTTTGAGAAGTTTCCCCAATACCCGGAGGCACCTTGCGTCACTGCACTCTTTCCCTGCGTGTCCAGCCTTTTCTGTGATTAGTTTATCGACCTGCTGGTGTTCAAGAATTTCAAAGCGGTTTGTCATGAAAAGCTTCATCTCCGCTGCATTGCGCGCGATACCGGCTATCGGCTCAGAGCAGTTCATGGCCCTGAAGTTGAGCACCGCCAGTCGGTGGGGTACTGCAGGTGAAGACGAAAAGGCAGCGACAGGAACGAGAAGCATCAATATGAGGAGGCCCCAGGTGAAGCCTTTCATCGGGATTCCTCCCTGAACTTTTCGAGTCTTTCGAATATGGTCTTGCTCAGTTTTTTACAGGCCGCGGGAATATCTTTTTCTGATTCGGCGTTTGCCCGTCCGTAGGCTGCTATTTTGCCTGTCTTTCTCTCCACGAGACGAAGGCTGATGGTGAGGCTTTTTTCAAGGGTGTCGACTTCTCCAAGAATTATGAAGGGGGAAGTTTTGCTGGTTTTGTCTATCGTCACGGTTCCATCTCCGCCCATGCTGTTGAGCAGGGTGTAAATTGAGCCGGTTATTGCTTTGCAGGTCTCTTCAGGTACCCCGTTACCGGTGAGACTGAAGAGACGGGCTTTATGTATTGTGCCAGCAGCAGGTTTGATGTTTATGTTTTCTCCTGATTTTTTCAGGGAAACATTATCTTGAATAATCGAGATACCTTTATCTTCCCCCTCTATGAGAACAGAATGTTTCTGGACCGGGTCGGTTCTCAGGGTGAAATAGAGACCCGCGGAGATACCTGAAACAAAAAGGACTCCTGCCGCTAGAAGGATGACGGCACTCTTTGTTATGGTTGTACTGAAGCCCGCAGATTTCATGAAGAAAAAGAAACGGTATACCGGGGAGAAGAAAAAACTTCCCCCCCCGGCTGAATCTAAAATTTTTCCAAACTGATCGCTTCGGGTTCGGCGAATGTGCTCCTGGACGGCTTGATCAACAGGTTCAGTAAAACGAAACCGGCTGAGAATTTTTTCCATAGTAGTGATTGAATTTTTCATAGGAGGTCCTCCAGATTACCCACGCCTTTTTTTTCAAGATAATCCTGCAGCCATCGCATGATTTCACCGTAGCGATATCGTACCTGCCGGTAGGTCATGCCGAGGTGTTTTCCCGCTTCATGGAAGGAGAATTGTTTTATAGCAATCAGCTCAAAGAGTATCAGGCTTCGGCTGCCATGGGCATCTTCTATTTTCTCAATAGCTTCTTCAATGATGAGCCGTGTGTCCCGGAAACCGTTTACAAAGGAAAGAGACATATCTTCAAAGAGAGATTGCGGGTCGAGGAAGTCTGGTTTGCTGCGCCGGTAATAGGCGAACACCTCGAGGCGCAGGGCCGTGAGAAGCCACTGGCGGTAGTTGTCAATTTCATCTATTTTTTCGTAAAATCGAACAAACAGGTCATGACAGATATCTTCCGTGTCATCAATGCTGTTCACCTTTGAATAGATGGTACTGAAGACCACCGGATAAAAGTCACCATAGGCTTCGGCGAATTTACTTTTTTTTCTAAACATGATATTTTTCCTGTATGAATAGAAGCGTCGCGAAACAGGTTAAAGTGACAAAAAAAATTAATATTTTTTGTGTTATTTTTCAAAGGAAGAGGGTGCCGCCACCTGGGGGCGGAACCCTCTCCC
>CAZPEK010000133.1:8824-9112 GCA_964585555.1 uncultured Leptospirales bacterium
AACAGCCCTGAAATGGTCGCTCTGCGCAAGTTTATGCTGGATCAAGGTGTCTATATGGCACCATCTCCCTTTGAATCAAGGAATCAATACTGAAAAAAAATATAAAAGGATTAATTTCAATGGAAAATTAATGGGGAAGTAATTTTTTATGTAAAGTCGTGTTATGCGATGAAAAATTATTCATCATGGGGAAGTGAGGTGCATCTTTGTGCAAAGACCTTTTATTTCTGGAATGCTCATTTTTTATGCTTTGTTTTTTCTGTACGACGCCATCGGTCGCTGGTTGCC
>CAZPEK010000134.1:0-5353 GCA_964585555.1 uncultured Leptospirales bacterium
GTGAACACATCCTCCAGATACAGGGGCTGATGCGTGCACTCAATGATCTCGGCTCGGGGATTGTGACGGTGAACAAAGCGGTGAAGATGCTTCAGCGAGCGCCCGCTTTCGCACTTGGTAAGGAACACATAATCGGCCCTGCGAATGTTCTTGATGGGCTCCCGAAGCAGCCCGCGCGGTAAGGGATGATGGTTGTGAAACGGGTTGGTCGAATCGACCAGCAGGATGTTGATCCGGGGTCGAAGACGGAGATACTGGAAGCCGTCATCCAGGAGCAGCGTATCGGCACCGAGTTTCTGCACGGCATAGCGGCCGGCCTACCCTGATTATTCTCCTCGGCATTGCCATTTTTCTCTATCTCATGGGATTTATTCTCACCGGCCTTAATATGGTTCAATAAATCAACCTCCTGAGACTTTTTTTACCCAAAAGCGGTAAATGAATTGTCAAATATCGACAATTCTGCTACATTACATGGTATACTCCCACCTGCAGGCATACTATGATATTGAAGCGCATTATTCTTTTTCTCCTGCTGACCCTCTGCTTTCCCCTTTCAGGAATGGCGGGCATGCAGCCCTATGGCCCGGGAGAGCCTTCCATGGGCTCAGCAAACATTAAAAATTTTAATGGGAAATTTTATGCTTATATCGTTCTACTCTATAATGAAAATCCCCACTTTGTTAACCTGATCCAGAAGGGGGCAATCCCCCTGAAAATGATGGCCCGGGAAGGATTTCATATTGCCGCCTACAGAAATTATATTTCTTCCCTGCAAAATAATAAAATAAAATTAATGGCCTCATCTCTGATGAGGCTCTACCTGGAACCGACAAAGTATACAAATAAAGACCTGCTCCGTTTTGAAAATGATCTGAGCAGGTATAATATCATTTTAAAATTTTCCCGTGACAAAAGCAGAATCGCAAACCGCATATCCCTTGACTACTGCATTTACGGGAAAAAAATTCCCATTACAATCCATCATCCCCTGATGAGAAGCAAAGAAAAAATATATAACATCCAGCCTTTTATATATTATGACGAATTCTCAACCAGCAACTCGACCTTTTACTTTAACATGATTTATATCAATATGGATGAAGTAAAAAATGACTCAATAATCGCCCGGCGGATAATACGGGGAGGCAATCCCGGTCCTCTGTTCTTTGTGGGATCTCGGGTCACCGAAGACATCCGTTTCTGTTTAAAAAAATTCTTTGCAGGGGGAAATAAAAATATCCAGAAAGAAATCTGGGAGATGTTCGTCATACATGAGCTGACACATAAAATTGTTAACAACCGGTATGATTATTATGATCAGGTAAACGGGGAAGAACTGTCCCTGATGAGCACAATCTATTCAAAGCCCTACCTGGGGCTTTCGGTTCTTTACAGCTACCTTAACTATAACTCAATCAATCCCCACCGGATAGCCGCTCAGAACTTTATCCGCTTTGCTGCAGAAAAAACAAAACAAAAAGCAATTGAAGAAAAACCTTCCTGGTTGAAGCATCTCTCTGAGGCTACACTGAAAAATCTGGCCCGGGAATACTTTTCAAATATCGTAAAAACCCTTAAATAAAAGAGGAGACCCCTGGTCGGAGGTCTCCTCTTTTAATATATAATTTACTTATTCATTGAAGGTGACAAAGGCTTTCAGCCCCACCGAGAAGGACACCTCGTTAACCTATGAATCCTCCTGTGTTTCACCATCTCTTTTATAATCAAAATGATAAGTGTAATCAAGATTTATACATACGGCAAAAAAATCTGATTAAAATTTCAGAAGCTTTAAAAGCTGACAATATACCGGTGATTATGCAGCAAGAAAAAGGTTTTCCGGCGCATTTACAAAGGGTTAAAAGAAACTGTTGATGCAGGAATGTCGTCGATGTTTTGCAGTAATTTTGGCGGCTGACAGTGCTGAAACTTACATTAAGTATCAGTCTCTGTTACTCCCAGATTCGAATGGGGCTTTTCAATTTCATATCCTGGTATGCCGTATCTTTGACACCGGTGTAACAGTTCGCCTGAAGTATTTCAGGATAATTTCTCTTTGACGGATCGAAATTTGACGCCTCCACGGCTTCCCAGACGGCAATGGTTTCATCGACTGCGTGCCGCAAAAGATCCTCTACGGATTCATAGAGAAAACCCGGTTTTCCGGCGGGATAATTCCATCGGTCACGGTGAAGATTCAAAGCATCGACATTCAAAGCCCGGGGTGGGGGATACTGGATAATAAAATCTGAATAAAAAAGCTTTTTCATCCGAACATCTTTCAGAAGCCTGGCAACCCTTCCATCAAGTTTTCTCTGGAGACGGCTCGTCTTTACCCATATACGGGGCAGAACATCAAGCCAGCTGTGAAGGCTGTCAAAGCGTTCAATTTTCTCCGGATCTTTAACGCGCATAACCATGGAGGTGTACTCAGGGAGAGAATGATAAATCGACCTGAGGATGAAATCCTTAATTGCCGGATGGAGGGTATAACGTCCCTTTTTATGCTTCAGGGGTAAAATCTTTTCAGGAGCGGTAACCAGGTCTTCTTTCCTCTCGTCCCGGTAAAGGAAGTAATTGTCCATGTTGTATTGAAAAAGAAGATTCTGTTCCCGGTAGTAGGTAGTCTCCTTTCGGGAAACCGTATCAGGAAACCCGGACCAGTAAAATATGAAGGGATGAAAAACCGCATCAGCAACCAGGTGTGCCGCATAACCGAGAAAATAGGCCCGCTGCATGGCAGACCAGTAACCGCTTTTATCACTGAATTCATAAAGATAATCAAGCATTGCATGAACCTGATCAAAGGCTTTCCCATTATGAAGAAGGAAGGAAAGTTCATGGCCCATTATCAATGTGCGGTTTCGCCGGGGGATATAATCAAAGATATTCGGGCCAACAAGGCCAAAAAGGGCCGCCCGTTTATATTCATCAGACCTGAGAAGAGCCGCTGCGGAAGCAGCGGCGGGAGTCATTCTTTTTTTATCTGTCAGCTGTTTCAGGGCATCCCTGAATATCCGCTGGTGTGTAAAATAACCGGGCATGTATAGTTCCTGCTTTTGATTTGGCCCACAGACTATACTGTCTGACAATGAGTGTCAAGAAGAAAGAAAAGTCATCAGGAAACAAATCGGACCATTCTCTCATCGTACCGCTTTTGAAGCTCTTTTTTATACTCATCTTTCCCGGGAAAGGGAATTCGAGCGACACCGCTTTCAGCTGCCGCTTCGGCAACTGCTGAAGAAACTTCATAGTATACCCGCCGGTCAAAGGGCTTTGGAATCAGGTAATCCTTTCCAAAGGCAAGGGAATCAAGGCCGTAAGCCTCAAGAACGTAGGAAGGAACCTCTTCATGGGCCAGGGCTGCCAGGGACCGGGCTGCCGCCACCTTCATAGCGCTGTTGACATCAGAGGCCCGTACATCAAGGGCTCCCCTGAAAATAAAGGGAAATCCCAAAACATTATTGACCTGGTTCGGATAATCAGATCTGCCCGTTGCCATAATAACATCGCTGCGCACTTCCTGCGCATCTTCGGGAAGAATCTCAGGATCAGGATTGGCCATGGCGAAAACTATCGGATTTGTTGCCATGGATGTGAGCATCGGGCCGGTCATGGCGCCCCCCACGGATAATCCTAAAAAACAGTCAGCACCCTCAAGGGCATCTGCCAGGGTTCGCGCATTCGTCTCAACGGCGTAGCGTTCCTTGTAGGGATTCATGCCGCCCTCTCTTCCTTTATAAACAACCCCCCGGGTATCACAGAGAATAATGTTTTCTTTTTTCACCCCAAGATCAACATAAAAATCTGAACAGGCAATACCCGCGGCACCGGCACCGTTCACCACAACGCGGATATTTTCTATTTTTTTATCAGCAAAATCAAGGGCATTCAGTAGTGCGGCCCCTGAAATAATCGCGGTACCATGCTGGTCATCGTGAAACACGGGAATGGAAAGCCGTGACTTCAATTCTTTTTCAATTTCGAAACATTCCGGCGCCTTGATATCCTCAAGGTTAATGCCGCCGAAAGTGGGCTCCATCATGGCAACCGCGTCGATAAGCTTTTCCGCATCATTACAGGCAAGTTCAATGTCAAAGACATCAACATCGGCAAAACGTTTAAAAAGCACACCCTTGCCTTCCATCACCGGCTTGCCGGCCAGGGGACCGATGTTTCCCAGGCCAAGAACTGCAGTGCCGTTTGAAACAACAGCAACCAGGTTTGAGCGGTTCGTGTAGAGCCATCCGGCTTCCGGATCTTTTTCAATTTCAAGACATGGTTCGGCAACCCCGGGGGTATAGGCCAGGGAAAGATCTTCCTGGGTTACACATTCCGTTGTCGGTATTACTTCAGTTTTCCCGGGACGGGGGAATTGGTGATATTTCAGTGCATTCATTATGATACCATCTGTTTTAGTTTATTTGCCGGAGGAAGTTTCCTGCAGCAAAGTTGATAATGACAAGAGAATAGAGCGAGGAATGGTTGTCCAGAAAAAAAGAGGGGCACTCACCCTCTTTTTTTAAAGATGAATATGTCAGGGCGTTGCAGGTTCCGGATCCTTGTTTTCATGATAGGCGTTGAAGAGGGCCTTCGCCAGTGACTCCCGATCAAGAAGACCCGTTCCATCAACTGAGTTATTCGCATTAGTGATTATGGCAACGGTAACACCTTCAGTAACTTCGTACCGCAGGAGGGTTTTATAGCCCGGGGCACTGCCGTCATGACCGAGTATGGTACCTGAAGTAGCATCGTCGTATGTGAAGTCTATATTGGTAATCCCATAACCATAGGTACTATCACCAGGTGCGGAACTTTTTAAAAGAGTTCTCAGTTCTGTTGACACAGCACTGCCATTGGGACTGTATAACTCATACCCCCAGCGGGCAAGATTCCCGGCAGTACCAATAATGCCGCCAGCGGCCCATGTACCTCGCCCCGTGCCTGTGTAATAATTGTATGATGGATCAACAAAAATAATTCCAATGGATAAATCATAAAACATTGAAGGATCTACCCCGAATAAGGCTGTCTCATCATAGGGGTGGGCAATATTCGAAGGAATATCCTCCCGGGGAGCAAGGACCAGTTCTATCTCCAGGGGAGTAAAAAATGTTTCCTCGAGAAGAACATTCAGGTCTTCTCCTCCCTCCTCTTCAGCGATCATTCCCAGAAGGATATAATTGGTATTAGAATATTCAAAGGTCCCGTTGCTGAAATTTGTCGGACTGAATGCTGTATCTACCACATTATTTAAAATATCTACAGGCTTCCAGGTTATAGATGGATCACAGAGGGCTACCAGGGCGGCAACATTTGAAGCGTAATCAGGCATTCCCGAAGTATGGGT
>CAZPEK010000134.1:5363-9089 GCA_964585555.1 uncultured Leptospirales bacterium
ACGTTTATATTCGTCGTGTTCAATGTTCCGTAATCTTCATGACCGCTTAACAGGCCAGCAACCGTATCGGTCAGATCATAAAGGCCGTCTTCAATCTGCTGCAGAACTATTGCCGAGACAAGGGTTTTTGTTATGCTGTAGGCAAAAGTCGGTGTTGATGTTTTCATAGCGGTACCGCTGCTGGCATCGCCCATTGCGTAGCGCCACATGGAGAGTCCCTCAACATGGACTGCAACGGAAACACCTTGAACCTTTACGGCATCATTATAAGCCGCAACCACCTCACTTTTAAAAGCCCCTCGTGTCTCAGCATTAAAGGTAACACCGCTGCTGCCATCATCAGAACATGCGGTAATTAAAAACAGAAACGAAACAGCAGCCAGCAAAAATATAACTTTTTTCATATCTTCCACCCCCCCAAAAAAAACTAGGTACAAAATTACTTATATTTTCATTTTTACCGCATAACAACATAAAATCATACTATTAATTTAGTTTATCTCTGGTGGAAATACAAATTATAATAAAAAAAGCTGTCTTCCATAAATGAAAACAGCTTTTGAAAATTCAGTCTGTGACTTTTATCAAAAGTCGTAATTGGCGCATTTTCCCGTCATCAGGTATTTTACCCCTTCATCAAGCCCCTCAAGGGTAAGCTCAAACATGGGGAAAAGCTCCCGAACCATGCGCACAGTCTGTACATAGTTCCATGACCGCTGGGGCAGCGTGTTCAGCCAGATGACATCCTTAAACTTTTCCTTGATACGCTGAAGCCATACAATTCCCGGTACATCGTTATAGTACCAATAATCAATTGCCCCGTTGACCCAGGTCAACTCAGAGGGGGCCATTTCAGCATCACCGATAATAATCACCTTGTAGTCATCATCTTCATTGCGTAAAAAATCCATTGTAGATATTGAATCATTCCGATCCATGTTTACCCAGAGATCCTGGTACACACAGTTATGAAAATAAAAATGCTTAAACTTGCTTATCTGGGATGAAGCAGCAGAGAAAAGACGATTCACCAGTTCAGCATAGGGATTCATTGAGCCCCCGGTATCCATAATCAGACAAACTTTGGCAGATTTTTTTTCTTTATCTTCCCATACAAATTCTATCTCTCCCGCATTTTTACAGGTCTGGTCAATGGTGGCATCAATATCGAGGCGCTCACCAGTGCCCACAGGGAGAAGCGCTCGCAGGTGGGAAAGAGCGACCTTCATCTGCCGGGTATCAAGGGTAATATCATTTGAATAATTTTTAAAACTTCTTTTCTCGGCAATCTGAATTGCTCTCCGGTGTACCGATTCTCCCTGGCCGATACGAATCCCTGCAGGATTATAGCCCCAGGCACCCTGGGTAGAACGTCCCCCGGTACCGATGGCCTTGTTGCCCCCCACATGATCCTTGAAGCCTTCCCCCCACTGTTCTTCAAGCTGGCGCTCAAAATTCTTCAGGACCTCGTCAAGATCAAGCTGCTCAAGCTGCTTTTTTTCTTCTTCACTCAATTTCAGCTGCTCAACCTTTTTTAACGATTCAAGAATTTTCTCAAGAAGTTCATCGGTGGTCTCAACATCCTTAAAGGTATCAAGAAAGGCCATATCATAGCGGTCAAAATGTATTTCGTTCTTAACCAGAACAGCCCGGGCAACATGATAGAACCTGGTAAGAGAGCAGTCATTCAGGTTCATTGCCAGGGCTTTATGAAGGGTAATCCATTCATGCATCGATACGGGGACACCCCTCGATTTCAGGTTAAAGAAAAAATCAATAAACATCCCTGGTCCTCATACTGGAATTATAGGCGTGGTGAGACTTGCCTGATTTTTCAACAAGATCGATGTCCTCTTTTTTCTTTAAAAGAGTACCAAGAAAAGGAATTTCCTTTTCGATTGCCTTTGGAGAAATTCCCCCGACGATGAGGGCCTGGAGCCAGTCAACCAGCTCGCTGGTGCTTGGCTTTTTCCGCAGCATGTCAAACTGCCGTATCCAGTAAAACTTTTTCAGTGCCTCCCGAAGGAGCTTCTTTTCAATGTCAGGATAATGAACCTTGACAATCTCATCCATCAGCTCTTCTTCGGGGAATTCAATATAGTGAAATACGCAGCGCCGCAGAAATGGATCGGGAAGTTCCTTTTCACTGTTTGACGTGATAATAACAATGGGCCGGTGCTTCGCCTTAACGGTTTCCCTGGTTTCAGGAATATAAAAAGCCATCTCATCAAGTTCGTTAAGAAGGTCATTGGGAAATTCAATGTCTGCCTTGTCGATTTCATCAATCAGAAGAACCACCTGCTCATCAACATCAAAGGCCTCTCCAAGCTTTCCAAGCTTGATGTACTCCTTGATATCCGAAACGTCTCCCTCGCCGAAACGGGCATCATTGAGACGCTGTACCGTATCATACATGTAGAGACCTTCCCGAGCCTTGGTCGTTGACTTTACGTTCCAGATGTAGAGTTTCTTTTCAAGACCCTGGGCAATGGCATGGGCCAGGAGGGTCTTCCCGGTACCCGGTTCTCCCTTTACAATAAGGGGACGTCCCAGTGCGATGGCGACATTGACATTGTCACGAAGGCCGGGGGAAATAACATAGTCTGGAGTTCCTTTAAAATAATCCATGATAACCTGCCTGCTTCTTTATATTCTTTGAATGTTCTATTCATTTTTCGGCACCCGGGCGGGTGATTTCAAGCAGCCCGACAGGCACCATGAACCATAGTAAAGAGAGGCTCTTATGCGTCAAACGGAATTCCCGAAGAACGCTGGTTATTCGAGGGAGCTTAAAATTTTTTAGGGTAAGGAAGTGCAGGCCCGAGGCAGCCCGTATCCTGTCGAGAAAAGGCATATAAAAATCTTTTATTTTTTAAGAGAAATCCGGTACTTTTTCAGCATCAGCTCAGGGCGGTAGGAATTTTTGGCCTGACGAAGAGCCGGATTACCCAGGTCCTGTTCAAAATTAAAACTAACATAATGATCAGGCATAACATCGGCAAAATGGCTGTACATGAACTGGTATACCCCCTTGATATGCTTCAGCCCCTTGGCAAAGTGAAGAACAAAGGTATCAGGGGCTGACTCTTCACCAATGATATACCCAACGGGTTCACGGTCAATATAGTAGATGCCCCCGCAGAGAACTAAATGATCATAGAGGGCAAGTGCCTCGGTTGCCGCCCGGTAATCCGTATCTGCAGGATTAAGACCTGATTCGTTTTGCCAGGCATCAAGGACCCTCCGGGCATCGGGAAGCCGGTCATCAGTAAGGGGCAAAGCCTCATAGCTGTAGAGTTTCAGAAACTGTTTCATCAGGTTCCGCTTTTTCTGCATCTTCCTGCCACGATAATCCGTCAGTTTATCAATATGGTGAATATAATCCGAATCGTCTTCATGGTTTTCGATGAGAAAGATATCTTCATCAAGCCCCTCTGTCCACTCCTCGGGTATCGGGAAAAGAGGACCCCTTTCCTGAATAGTCTTCACTAGATAGCCGGTATCAAGGCTTCTAATATCCCGGGTTGGCATGCAGTATTTCTCCCCCCGACGGTCTCTTCCATGAATCCAGAGGGCTGTATCGTCACGGGTCAGCTGATACTGATGCTCTTCCCTGAAAAGGTAGAGATTGGCAAAGCTGTATTCCGAAAGACCGCTCCCGGTGCCCCGAAGAAGCTCGTACGGAAAAAAGGGCAGGATTACATATATCTGCCGGATTCAGCCCTT
>CAZPEK010000135.1:0-9053 GCA_964585555.1 uncultured Leptospirales bacterium
AAGATCGGTGGAGAAAAACCATCAAGCTGCAGCTCCTCAACTACATGTCTGCGGGCAAAAAAATCGATTATGCAAAGAAAAAGCTGATTAAAAAATACGAGCTTTTTCACAAAGAAATAAAAAAAACCTCAACAGAAGATATTCTGGCAAAATTCGTCAACGCCTATTCAACTGCTTTAGACCCCCACTCAAACTACCTGACCCAGGACCAGCATGAAGACTTCAAAATTTCAATGGAACTGAAACTTGAAGGTATCGGCGTCAGGCTGCGAAGCGAAGACGGATTTGTTATTGTTGAATCAATTATCCCCGGGGGGGCAACAGATAAGCTTCCTGAAACCATCCGCCTTAAACCCAATGATAAAATTGTCGCCGTTGCCCAGGCTGATGGTGAACCGGTTGATGTCATCGACATGCATCTTCGTGACGTGGTAAAAAAAATCAGGGGAAAAAAGGGTACGGAAGTCAGGCTTACTATTCTCAGGGAAACTGAAACCGGCACGGCAGACAAACCGTCACGCATGATAGTCCCTATTGTCCGCGAAGAGATAAAGCTGCAGGACAGTGACGCTGAATCAGACACCATACGGGTAAAAACAAACGGGAAGTCAGTTCAAATCGGCTACATTAAACTTCCTTCATTTTACCAGGACCCCCAGGGCGGTAAAAGTTCTGCCGGCGACATGGTTGAGCATCTCCTTCGCATGAACAAGAAAAAAGTCTCGGGCCTCATCCTCGACCTTCGGGGAAATCCCGGGGGACTCCTTAACGAGGCGATAGACATCGCAGGTCTTTTCATAGACCAGGGCCCTGTTGTACAAATCAAAGACGGGCGCAACCCGCCGCGTGTATATTCAGACCACCAGGCAGGAGCCCTCTACGACGGCCCCCTTGTAATTCTGATAGACAAGTTCAGCGCCAGCGCCTCAGAAATTCTCGCCGGGGCATTTAAGGATTACCAGCGGGGTCTTGTCATCGGTCCCGGCAATACCTTCGGGAAGGGTACAGTACAACAGTACAACGCCCTTCCCTTCAGAGGCGGCGCCATTAAGGTGACGACCCATATTTTCTACCAGCCCGGCGGAACATCCAATCAGCTTCACGGCATCAAGCCTGACATCATTGTTCCCGCCATGAGTTCTATCTGGGACATCGGGGAGGATAAAACCCGGTACCCCCTGAAATGGAAACGAATACAGCGGGCACCCTTCACCCCCTGGAAAAAGATTTCACCTGCTGTAATGGCTCAATTAAAGCGCCGTTCCCAGAAAAGGATCAAGGGAGACAAAAAGTTCGTTGAGCTGATTGCAAAAATTAAAAAGTATAAAAAACAGCTGAACAACAAGTCAATTTCTCTTAAAGAAGAATCTCTTATTGAGAAACAGAAGAAAAAAGAACTTGAGAAAAATGACCGAAATAAAAAGAATAAAAAAACCATCGATCTTGAGAACGATCTTTTTCTAAAAGAGGCGATGAACATTACCAGTGATTATATTATCATGTCACCGAAGAGATAAAGCCAGATATAAAAAGGCGATGTTTTGCATCGCCTTTTTATAATAATATCCAGCACACAACATCCAATTATACGCCAAAAAAGACTTGCAGAATAAGACCAAATAACTACACTATACTATATCATACTATAATACAGTTAAATTTCAACACTTGACAGGACAGAGCAGATGAATGTATCCCTGCATATCGTTCCAGACATTTTAAAAGACCAGTTAAAAAACTTTAAGTTTAAATTCATCCTTTCTACAGAACTGATAAGCTATTTTCTTCTGGTTCCCCTTCTTACTCTTTATGTTTATACAAATCTCAACCTGTCCATGGAACAGATGATCCTGCTTGGCAAAATACTGGCAATCATTGTACCGATATCAATGGCAACAACCCTGTTCAGTGATTTGTTTTACCTTATCCCTGTTACTTCATATTTTAGTAAAGTAATACAAGAGCAACCAGTCACAGAGATCACTCTTAAAAATGCGCAAAAACGATTCTTTAAATTACCGGTAATACACGGCATCGGTTCATTTTTTAGATGGATTTTAGGGTTGGGAATGGCTTTTGTTCCCTTCACTTTTCTCGGCAACCTCACTCCAGTACAAACATTGAATCTCTGGCTCATAATGCTTGTAATCTCCCCATTTGGAGGAATTCTATACTTTCTGTTAACTGAAAACTTCAACCAAAAACTTTTAGATGCAGGCCTCTTCCACCGCACTTCCATGTCACAGATATCTTTAAAAATAAATTTTATATCACGTATATTTTTTGCGACCTTTGTAATGATCAGTATCCCTGTCATCGGAATTATCGGTCACTTTCTGTTGCAGTTAGAATCAGCAGGAGTCTTCGCTTCCTTTTCATATATAAAACTCTCAGGTATAATTATTTTCGGCATCTCAGTTGCCCTCAGTCTATTATTTGCATTATCAAAAACTATTAAAGATAAAATAAGAATCATTCTTACCCATGTTGATAATATTGGGGCGGGAAAACTTGATTCAGATATAACTATCATCGCTGTCACCGATGACCTTACTGAGATATATAAGCATATAAACATAATGGTCAAAAACATCACTGAAATGATCAATGATATAAACAAAGTATCGCACCAGTTAAAAAATTCTACCGATGAAATATCAGGAATAACACGAACATTCGCGGATGACACTCAAAACCAGGCCGCAATAGTTGAAGAAGTTACTACTACAATTGAAGAAGTATCCGCAGAAATGAGCATGGTATCCCTGGGAACAAAGGAGCAGTTTAGCAGTATCCAATCCCTGATATCCACTATGGTTGATTTATCAGGAACAATTGATGAAATGGAAGACAAAATTTCCGATGCCCTTGGGCAAACAACCACTATAACTGACCAGGCAATGACGGGAGAAAAACTGCTTAAAGAAATGAACAGCAGCATGAATAATATAGTTTCCAGTTCTCAGCAGATGAGCAACATCATTAATATTATAAACGATATATCTGACAGAATAAATCTTCTTTCTCTTAACGCGGCAATTGAGGCGGCACGGGCGGGAAAAGCGGGGCGGGGATTTGCCGTTGTAGCGGAAGAAATATCAAAGCTGGCTGAAAACACTGCCAGCAGTGTCGGTGAAATCGACTGCCTTATAAACACCAGCGAAGAAGAAATAAATAAGGGGCTCTCAATTGTTAATAATGTTGTGAAAAGTATAGCCGGGATAATCTCCGGTGTTAATGTCATCAATGACATGGTCAACAGCCTGTCAGGTTTTGTAAAACTCCAGATTACAACAAATGCTGCAATTGAAAAAGAAATAAAAAAAGTCAAAACCAAGTCAGAGGATATTGATTACGCCACAAGTGAGCAAAAAACTGCCATGGATGAGGTAACAAAATCAGTTGACCGTATCAATGAAATTTCCCAATCCATTAGCACCGGCTCCGAGGAAATTGCAGCCAATACTAATGAAAACGCAGACATTGCACTTCTTCTAAAAAATAAAGTAGACTACTTTAAACTCAAACCTGAAGAGCAATTGTAGCTAATAAGCGAATGCATTTGTGCTGTAAAAAATTAATTTAATAACATTTTATGATTAACAGCACAGCAAGTATATACAGAAAAATGAACATATAAAAAGCAGGACACACAAGATGCAAGGAATTATTGACTGCCTTAACATCTATTGTATTCCCCCAACGCTGTTTCTAGCAACAGGGGTCTCGTTAGGGTTTTTTTCACTGTTAAAAACAAAACGGCAATACGAAAATATATTATTTGCTCTTATCTGCTTCTGGTTTTCTCTCATTATGCCCGCTTTTATATCACACCATATATTTAAAGGGAATGAAGCACTAATATTAAAAATAGAAAAATCAATACATGTATTTTATGTATATGGTCCAGTAATTTTAATCTTATTCACTCATTCACTGGTAAACAAAAAAAACCGCTTTTTAGAAGCCCTTGTTTTTCTTACAAGCTTGACAATCTCTCTTTTTGTTTTCACAGATTACTATTTTTACGGATTATGGGAATACAAATGGGGATACATTGGTAAAGGGGGTATTGCTTTTCATCTTTTCGGAATTTTATCCATAGGAACCATAATTTATTCTTTTATTCTATCTATAAAAGCATTAAAGGCAGATATAGACAGCTATACACGCCTTAAAATAAAATTTATCATGTTTGCCGTTTTAACTATAGGAATTTTGACATTAGGTAATATTCCGGCCATGAACGGGATCGACCTCTATCCTCCGGGAAATTTTGCATTTATCCCCATTCTTTTTATGGCCTGGGGGATATATCGACATGATGTCATTAAAATCAATCTCTACACAAAGAAAAGAATTGTAGTCACTGCCGTCCGTATATTTGTTATAACAGTTCTTCTTGCAATGATTCCTGTGTGCTGGTGGGCAATCAATAGCTATAGTGTTGACCATATATTAAACAGAACTATTCCATACGGCCTGCCTCCTTTAATCTCATTTATCATTACTGTATTTCTTGCTTTTCTCTCTCTCAGGATAGGAGAAAATCGTAATGACTCTGTAATTTTCAGCGTTTTAATGCTCGGCTATGCTCTTCTGAGTTTTGACATCTACCTTAACTGTATTATAACCATACCGGAAGTTGGTTTACGTATAAGCCGATTCAGTCATATTCTGGTTGTTTTTTTCCCTCCACTGGGAATGCACCTTATTCGGATCGTTACGAAACGTCGATCAGAAAACTGGCTGTTACGCGCCAATTATCTAATATCAATTATCCTGTTATTTTTTACACAATCTGATTATTATCTTCAAGATATGTATGTATATTCATGGGGATTATTTGCAAAAAAAGCCTTTTTACTGGATGTGATGACTGCACTTTCAGGTATAACACTTATATACAATATAGTAATTCTAGTAATTGCATACAGGCACCATCAAACCCACTACTACCGTCATAGATTTCTTTTTCTTCTTTTTGGCTTTACCAGTTCAGCCATTTTATCACTTGGCAACATCCCGGCTATGAATGGCTATGATATATATCCCCCTGGGAACTATATTTTCATTACAGCATCTTTATTCGCCATTGCTCTCTTCAGGTATAATCGCAACGAATTAAATCATCTCATAGGATCTTTTTTATATTATGGAATTACTGTAATTGCAATATTATTTACAGCAAATTTTTTACATTCAAAAAAAGCAGACAAATTTATTAACCTATATTCAATTTTTTCATTATCCGGCATTCTACTTTTTCATTTTTTTATTAGAAAACTGCGTGATACAATGACAGGCAGACATAGCCAAAAACTAAAAGCTGCATTCGAAGACCTCATAGACACCTTATCAAAATCAAGGAGCATCAATGAATTAGCACACAGCATTACAAAGACTTTTTTCATTGATCTTTTTTGTGCGAATTGTTCCATTTTACTTTTAGACAAAGAAAAAAAACAATATAAAGGTAATTATACATACAATAAATATTTCAACTATGTCCCTGAAAAATCTCATGGCAGGAATTCAAAAACAATAACAGTTAGTGTAGAACATCCACTTCTTGAGTATATAGATATAAAACATTCAATTATTAAACCCGATGAAATTGAATCTATCATTCTCAATAATGGATTAACTTTACCAACAGACGATCCCTTAAGAAATTCAGAAGTTTTTCTATCTGTTTTTTTAGGGAGCCAGTTATCGGCTATCATTTTACTTGGATTAAAAGCAGACTCTACAACCTACTCACAGGACGAAAATAAATTTCTTTACGAACTGGGAATTCATCTCGGGCCCTATATTGAAAACGCTAAAATTCTTGAAAATCTTGAAAACACACTGGAAGAACGTACTCAGGAACTCCGTAACTCTGAAAAAAAATACAGAACAATTCTCAACACCAATAATGTCGGTTTTTTTGAAATGGACACAACAGGCAATATTATATTCTGCAATGAAGTTTTTAATTCTTTTACCGGTTACACAAAAGAAGAAGTATTGGGCATGAAATTCTCAAAATTTTTACATCCAGATAAATATAAAGAAGTAGTTAATACATATCACCGGATTTTCACCAGAGAAACTCCAATAGGTTCTATTAAACATGAAGTAATACGAAAAGATGGTTCAATAGGTTTTGTAGACACAACGGCATCACTCATGACTGATCACAATGATAAAGTAACAGGGTTTCGTACAATTGCTATTGATATAACAAATAGAAAAATAGCGGAAGAAGCATTACTGGAAAGTGAAAACAACTACCAGCAGTTAATGAAAAACATCAACGATTGTGTGTTCATATGTAAGTCCGATGGACATATTAAATATGTAAATCTTGCCATTACCAGACTACTTCATCTTTCTCAAAAAAAATTTATCGGAAAGAATTTTTTATCATTTGTACACCCAGATGATCATGACCGACTAATTAAATTATATCAAAAGCAGATTAAAAATAACATTGAGACAACCTATTGCGAATTCTCTGTATTGACAAATGAAAGCGAAATTAAATGGGTAGGTCAAACTGTACGAATGACAAAAAACAAAGAAGGAGAAATTGAATTTTACGGTATTACAAGAGATGTTTCTGATCAAAAAAAAGAAGAAGACGCGCGCCGGGATCTTGAGCATGCAAAATCACGTTTTTTCTCCAATATTTCTCATGAAATCCGCACCCCCCTGACCCTGATGCTTGGACCAATCGAGTCTGTTCTTCAGGGAAATTACGAACAAGAAATAGACAATGATTTTTTTAAAAATCTTCATCGCAATACGTTAAGCCTTTTAAAGCTTGTTAACAATCTTCTTGATTTTTCAAAAATCGAAGCAGGAAAAATGATTCTCAAAGTTCAGGAGTGGGATTTAGTCCAATTCGCCCGTCAATATATTTTAAACATAGGCCTTGCAACCAAAACAAAAAATATCACTGTAGAGTTCGATGCTTCAGCCGATTCCATTAATTTATTTTTTGACCCTCAAAAAATGGATAAAATTTTCATGAATCTTTTATCTAATGCTATAAAATATACAGAACCAGAAGGCACCATATCTATTACTCTAAAGGACAATGAAGCTTATTGTCGAATCATAGTGACTGACACCGGATATGGTATTTCAAAAGAAAATATAAATGCAATTTTTGATCGTTTCAGTCAGGTAGATTTCATTTCTAATCGAAGAAACAGAGGAACGGGGATAGGACTCGCTCTTGTCAAAGAACTGGTTGAACTTCACGGCGGCATAATTGAAGTTGAAAGCAGATATATAGAAGACTTCAATGAGAATCATGGCACTACTTTTATCGTTACAATTCCTAAGGGAACAAAGCATTTTAAAAACAACGAAAACATAACTTTTACTGACAAAAGTGACCTTGATGACCACATTAAAGATTACCGCTTAATTGGCATCAATGAAAGTGATGAATCTCAAAGAGACAATTCATTGTACGAGGAAATAGAATTCAATAAAAATGAATTGAGACCAGATGACAAAAAAACCATTCTTGTTGTAGATGACAATGAAGATATGAGAAATTTTTTGAAAATACTGCTCCAAAAGCAATATAGAGTATTATCTGCCGAGGATGGAGAAAAGGGATTAATCTCTGCCAGAAATAACAAGCCCGATCTTATTTTATCAGATGTCATGATGCCTGTAATGAATGGTTTTGATATGACAGCGGTCATTAAAAAAGACAATAAATTAAGCACAACCCCGGTAATCCTGCTCACAGCAGTTCTTATGAATTAAGTAGTAGGTTTTGAAAGCGGTGCAGATGTCTATCTTCATAAACCTTTTATTGCCCTGAAGCTATTAACACGAATATCTTCATTATTGAAAAATTATGAAAACCAGAAAATTATAAGCAAGCGCAATAAAGAAATTGAGCACGAACTTGAAGTGGCACGGCTGCTTCAAAAACGCCTGCTGCCTCTCTCCATGCCTGAAATTTCAGGATACCAAAGCCATGCCGTTTACATTCCAATGGACAAAGTGGGTGGTGATTTTTACGAAACAGAAGACCGTGAAGGCTTTCTAAATATTATCATTGCCGATGTTGCGGGCCATGGACTCCCCGGTGCATTTCTTGCGACAATCACTAAAATTGCATTGGATAATATTACCGACAGGACAGATCCGAAGAAAGTTCTTGTTCTTCTCAACGAAGTTATACTTAAATATACCGTGCAGAGTAATTTCGTAACAGCTTTTTTTGCCTCTATCGATACCAGCACAAACATCATGCGTTATTCTTCTGCAGGACATTTCCCGCCACTGGTTTATCGAAAAAAAATTAATGATTTTTTTGAACTCAGCACAAAAGGAACTCCCCTTGGATTATGGAATGATGTTCGATCAGAAGAAGAATCAATTCAACTTGAATCAGAAGATCGAATAATATTCTATACAGATGGCATAATTGAAAGCCAAAATTCTCTTATGGAATTTTTTGGAGATGACCGACTAAAAAATTCAATAAAAAAACATGCCGCCGTATCAGCTGAAGAATTTACTGAAAACTTAATGGAAGAGATTGAAACATTTAACGGAAGTAATAACTTCGAAGATGACATCACGATGCTTGTACTCGATGTGATTTAACGGTCAGCTCTCGCCAGGTACTCAGCCACATCATGCGCAGCAGCCTTTTCGGTGGTAACCAGGGGATCGATACCATCCCGCATCAGGCGCACCCGCAGGTATTCCATCTCTTTCAGACGTGCCGGACAACAGGTATCTTTTAGAAAGATCACCATATCTATCCCGTGGTTTCGAAGCAGCTTATAGAGAAGTTCGTATCTTTCTTCCGGTGGTCTCAATAACGGGCAAAGTGGTCGATAGGTCAAGGCGTCAAGAAGTTCATAAAACAGGTAGTCTGATGAGGCATTCACGCTCAGATCGAACTGCCGCCGGCCGTTACAGTGGTCGTCTTCTGCAGCTGTTACTCCCGCGTCCTCAATTGCTTCAACGGTTTTTTCTCCTGTCATAGCGCCGGCAAAAAGAAGACAGCTGTAGCGGCTACCTGCCTC
>CAZPEK010000136.1:0-9031 GCA_964585555.1 uncultured Leptospirales bacterium
GTGGTTGTGGGTGGACACGAAGGGAAAGCAGATCCCCAGCCGCTGGCGGTATCGCGTGGGGAAAAACATCGAGTGGTCTACCCACCGCAGACCACGCTCGGTTCCTTTGATCTGAATCTGAATTGGATGTTTTTTTTGAAATTTTCTTTATGAAGATTGAACAGTTTTTCCATTAAAGATTTTTTTAAGACATAGGGGGCATGTGACTGTTTGAAAAAAAACGGTTTTCCGTAGCGACCTGTTGCAAGAGCTCCGTTGAGCTGAACAGTGTGGTGTAGCGAAATCTCAGTATTTTTAAAAACCCTGAATATTCCCCGAAAAACAGGTTTATTGCCAATAAAAAAATCAGTTTTTACGACGGGTTTTAACAAAATAAAATCATCGTTTAAGTAAATAAATTTCTCAGAAAGCCCTTTGATTCTCCATAATAGTGATTCTATTGATAAAGAGTTGAACGTAGGAAGGAATTCTTCATAACCCGAAAAAATTTTCCTGTGGTCAACAATTGTGATCTTATTCCTGAGCTCCACAGATAATACATCTAGTTTTGGTGACTGATTGTCGGTTATTATCCATATTTTGTGCACCCAGGGACAGAAGTTTTGAATGCCTTTAAGGGCAACCAGGATCTCATTGTTGTTTTTCCATCTGCAGGCCTTCAGGCCGTTTCTATCGATGCTGCTGTTAGAAATTGTATTTTTACTTACAGGAAAATATTTATTTCTTTTTTGCATGAGTACTGGATCATCGCCATCAACCCACAAAAAAACAATGTCAATATTTTCATTATCAGAATCATTCTTAAAAAATTTCAATTTCACATAACTAACACCATATAATGTCAAATTATATGTTAACAGTGCTAATATCTTCATATAAGGCAGCGCATATTTCATAATAAATTAATTGTCCTAAAATTTTTAATAGCATTGTGTGTTCGGTATATTTTGTCAATGTTTTAATATTATGGTGACATGATGCATAACGATCAATTGTTGGGCATGCACTGGTTGGTGGTGCCGGAGTTTCCTGTATGTCAAATTCAATCATAACACTTGACATTACTTTTATATCACTTGATAATATAAGCATGCCTGCATATGAACAGTTCCGGTTTGTGAATATTTTTGTCGAACCATGGAGATTTTAAATGAGAGTAAAATTATTTCTGGCAGCGATTTTCATTATTTATTTGCAGGGTTGTTTCTACGGTATTGGTTCTGAACATTCAGGGGATAAAATCGGGGGAGAGTACCTGCTTCATCCCAATCCGCAGGTGGGGGACTATGCGGAATATAAAGTGTTCCACAGAATGAAGCAGTCCGGGACTGTTGGTGGTGAGATTATGTGGGACGGAAAACGTCTTGTAGAAATTGTCTCGATTAAAAAGGGGGTCATAAACATTCAGGAAATAATAGAGGTTCAGAAAATCTACAAAATGGAGGCTCACAGCAAGACCATGTTGCCAACCGCCCGGGTAGATCGTTATATGGAAACAAATATTTTTACAGATATGAAGGGGAACATTTTAAAATATCAGTCCCGGAAGCACCCCAATCTGCAGTATCATACCCACCCCATAGCAAAGCCAGGGGAAATGGGCTATACAGAATACAGACCGATTGGCAAAGCGCAAAAGGTTACTGTTCCTTCCGGGACCTTCCTGACTACCCCTGTCTCTTATAGAAGAGATTTTTCATTAACCCAAAAAGCCTGTATTACCAGCATGCAAACCAAACTCACTATATTTGATATCCGATACCGTGATAATAAAGTGAATTTTAAAACTGTCATTAATAACACATTTATCACTGGTGATGCCAACAGTGAGGTCTCAAAGGGATTACTCTTTGCGAGCGATTTAGTTGAGACACTTTCATATACCAGCTTTTTTATGAACCCGCTCAAATTTTTTTCTACAATGAAAAACAGTACTCTGAAACAGCATCTTTTAACAAAGGCGATCCCTTCAAAAAAGAGCGGTATGGAAAAGATTTTTAATATAATGGGTAATAGAGAAAAAACTTTCAAGAGCAACTTCAATTTCATGTATATCATAACATTGACAAAACAGGGAAGGGCAATGAAGTGAATGTCTTGTACCTTCTTATATCAATATCTAATCTGGAAGTAACCTGGTACAGGTTTTCATACGCTCTTCAGGTTAAAAGCGTATTATCCCTTTATATCCTTCAATCTCTATTTTAGTACCAAATTTTTGAGACAGATCCTGGATATATTTCAGATTACTCTTTGCTTCCTTCCCTTTAAAAATATAGGGTTGAAATTGAACTCGCCTGTTCTTACCGGCTATGCACATAATTTCAACCTGTTCAATTTTGGGGCCATAATAATGAAAAGCGGCCACAATATTATTCATCTCGGTTTTATTGTAATGTCCGTTAATGAAATTACCCAGAGAGTATATAATAGGTTTACCCTTATAAATTTCAATACCCTGAGGCCAGTGGGGATGGTGTCCTATAATCCCGTCAGCACCAGCGGAGATTATTCTTTTTGCCATAATACGCTGGTTCATGCCGGGTACTCTGGTTTGTTCAATCCCCCAATGCAGAGAAACCAGAACAACGGTATCTTTTCTTTTATACTTTTTTATATCTTCCTGAATATAACTGAATAGAAGCGGCGCTGTACCAGGTTTTTTTTCTTTGGCGTAAAAAGCCTTTGGGGGTCTCCCGCAATATGCGAGGATATAAATTTTTGTTTGACCATGAGTTATCACGCAGGGCTTGCGGGCCGCTTTTAGATTTTTCCCCGCCCCGGTATAAAGAATGTCCCAGTCATCAAGGGTTTCCATGGTATCTTCCATGGCTTCAACGCCATAGTCCATAATATGGTTGTTTGATATTGAAACAATATCAAGCTTTATTTTTTTAAGGAAGGAGGCAATTTTCGGACTCACTTCAAAAACATAGGGTTTGTTGTTTGCCGCTTTACCTTTTTCAGAAATCGGGGTTTCGAGGTTGCCGAAAACCGTGTCATAGTTTTCCAGGTCATCCTTTATCTTTTCAAAAGGATAGTTTTTGCCATATTTAATTATAAAAAGTTCCGCTTCATTGGCAAGGAGAATGTCTCCAACAAATAGCATGGAATATCTTTTTCTGCCGAGCCGTCTTATGTCTTCATTGAGTACAGTGATTTCATTTTGCAGCTTAATGATTTCATCTTGCAGAGTA
Source organism: uncultured Leptospirales bacterium (assembly GCA_964585555.1). GTDB lineage: Bacteria > Spirochaetota > UBA4802 > UBA4802 > UBA5550 > CAZHNW01. Next base: position 3,198 of record CAZPEK010000136.1, read on the forward strand.
ACAGTTTTGTTTTTAAGAGTACCTACTCTGCCGTGAAGCCGGGTCATCTCATTATTTCCTGAACAGGAAATCAAGAAATAAGAAAATCCTGAAACAAGGAAAATGAGAAGACTTGCTGATGCAATATTTTTTGGAATTATTCTATACATGCTTATTACTTTTTTTTAAAAAATTATTTATTGTAAGGGAAAAAAGATCCATTTAACATATTTTTTAACATCTTTTAGTGACATTCCATATCCCAGGTAGTAGCCGTCAATCCATAATTCAAAATGCAAATGAATACCCTGATCGGTGCCGAGAGCCTCACCCATGAGACCGGAATTACCAGCCCAGCCAATGATCTCACCTTTTTTTACAGTCTTTCCTTTTTTAATTGAAGGATGGATTCGTGAAAGATGGTTATACGCCGAGAGAATACCGTTTTTGTGGTCTATCGATTCCTCCGAAAGACCGCATGACAAAGGTACGGGGATTTTGCTGAAAAAAACGTGAACGGGCTTTCCATTCAGCTACAGTCGTTTTTTTGTATTTCCAGTCAGCTCTTATTATTTCACCACTGGCAACAGCAATAACAGGGGTTTTCTTTGATACCAGAACCGGCTCGTAGGATGTGCCTGTGTAGTGATAAAAAATATCAAGTCCTACATGCCGTCCACCCCTGTATGCTCGTGGGGAATTCGGGTAAGATCGGTTGTTTTTTGGTAAAAACCCGTTTTTAACAGGATAGGCCAGCCCAAGAAGCCGTTTATCAAAAACATTTATTTTTGCCGAACCTATATAGGTCTCAATTTCAGTTATCGCGGCTATACCATCATATGTAGCATCGGGGGGAATAAAAATTCTGAAAGTACTGCCATCAATACCACCCAGATCAATCTCAAATCGGTTCGAAGCGCCTTTAGAGTTTTTTTCGCAATCAATGCGGGTAAAATCAAACCATTTATTCTTATATAAAAATTGCAGCATGAAATACTTGATTGTTTTGTAGTTATTTTTTTTTCCAGTATAAACAACAATTGTACTCATAATACGTTTCGCGCCATAATCGATAACAGCCCAGTGAGCTTTTGAAGTTTTTTTAGAGACCCATGCGGTTTTAAGATTTGAATCAAGAAATTTATCACCACGAAAAGTGGGACCCTGACTGGAGCTGGTGTCATAATGAATCTTTTGAATCCGATTCTGTCCTGCAATAATGTAATCACGGGCATTAATATTTTTTGCAGTTATTATTGAAATGGACAACAGGGAGAGAAGAAATACAGCTGCCTTTTTAAACATATTAAATCCTTGTTCGTTTATGGTAAAATTTTTATTGGTTATACTATTGCAATTGATAAAAGTTTCAATCGGGTAAAGATAGTATTAATGAATTACTAATATTATCGAAGATTGAGAGGTTTATTGCATGGATAAAATAATTAAAGCCTTCTCTTTATTGTTAAAGAGAAGGCTGATTAAGTTTTTATGACTATTCAGGAACAATGATAAAAGAAACTCTTCGCTGAGCAGGACTTTTTTCATCCGCACCGTCACGGGGTTGAGCGGAACCAACACCTTTGGCGGTTAACTTGGGAGAGCTTATTCCCTGTCTTTTAAGTGCGGCTCGTACAGAATTAGCTCGATCCTGAGATATTCGGATATTACCAGGTTTGTTTCCTTCTGGTTCTTCAGGCCCACGGGCGTCAGTGTGTCCGGTAACCTGTAAAACATAGCCTTTGGGCAGTTTATCAATAATGCCTTTCACAACCGGCGCGGCAGTTTTTGCCCATTTGTCCCAGTTCTGAGCTGGAACTTTTGAACTTTTATAAGCAAATCCTTTAACCGGCACTTTTTCTAATTGTTTGTTTGAGGCTTTTACCCAGGCACCCCAATCCATACTGCCAACACTTGGCTCTTTAGTCTGCTTGCTTCCACATGCAGTAAATGCAGCGAAAACAAAGATCAAAACTAATACGGAAATTCTACTCATAGTAAACTCCTGTTACGATAATTTAATCAAATTTGAAAAATCATTGCATGCCGGGGGCTTTTTGTCAATCGATTATTCTGTTATCTGTCGTTGGCAGGGCATTTCTTAGACTTTTTCTCAATAGCTACTGTCATTTTTCATATATTCTCTCTGGTCTGCTGCCAGGGTTATAATGCCTTCGAAATATTTAAACATTGATTCAATGCCAATTACATCTTTAAGAATATTTTTATTGTCTGCATCTAATTTGGAAATTACATGTTTAATGCAGATTTCTTCTGTGCCGCTGTTTAGAATAATATCCTGACCATTTTTGTCGGTTACCGTAAAGAGATAATTGGCGTCATCTTCATGGAGTTTTATGAAGTAATCTGTTTCTTTATAAGTGAAAATTTTTTCATGGACTAAATTCATAGAATTCTATCTTTACATTGATTTTTAAATCCCTGCAGATCGGGTGCTTTTGGCCACTATTTTAATCTTGTGGCAAAAAGAAACTGAAAAATATGTAAAAAAGCCTTGCATGCAGTGAGTTTTTTGTCAATATTTTAATCTGGAAACTGTAGAGGGCTCGTATCGATAAGAGCTGCACGATATCATGTGCCGGTTTTGTATGCTCAAAGAAGAAGGGGAGACGTCAATGTCTCCCCTTCTTCTTTTGGCTCCCGGTATTGGCTTAGTTGCCCATCATCTTGGAAACCATCTCCAGGGTTCCCCTGGTCTGGGGGTCGAACATGCAGTTGAAGCCTTCCTGCCAGTTTTCTTCTTTCAGGCGCTTGCGCATAATGTCTTCATAAGGTTTGCGCTGAGAGTATTTAAGGAGTAAAAAGGCCTTTCCCGGATTGTCCCACCATGCGGTGATGACTGCCTTTGCCCGGGGAATAAGCTCGTCTTCCTCTACAATCTCATCAACCATACGCATTTCCTTTGCCTTTTCAATGCCGACCCGCTCACCAAAGAACATGACATCTCTGAAGGTCTGTTCACTGTCAAGGCCGAAACGCATCAGTTCGGTCTGGACAATTGAAAGTCCCAGGCCGATTTTATTCTCTGTCATGCCGAGCTGAATTTTCGGGTGGTTTTTAACAATCCGGTAATCCGTTGCCATGGAAATGATGAGGCCCCCTGCCATTGCAGCGCCGTTTATTGCTGAAATGACGGGTTTTCTACACATGAAAAGGTCAATAAAGATGTTTTCTGCCTGTTCAAAGAAGGTGATGGCTTCAGGGAGATCCTTAAAGCCGAGGAACATGGGAAGATCAAATCCGGAGCAGAATGTTCGGCCCGCACCGGTAAGAATAAGCCCCTTTATCTCATCATCGGTGTTTACCCGGTCTACCGCCTCTTTGAGCTGCAGCAGGGTTTCCAGGTCAACTGCATTGAATTTTCCCTTTTCAAAAGTAGCAATGAGAATGCCATCTTCAACTTGTTGTTTTATCATAAAATCACTCCTTGGTGTATTTCTTTATATAGAACATGGTACATATCTGCACCATGATCCGGCTGCTGATATCAGGTCTCCGGGAACAATTTTCCTATAAAGGTATCAATAGACAAGGAAAAATTTAACTGGATCGGGATTTATCCTTAACATTTGAAAGAAATTTGCTGTTTTTTCCAGTAGTTATTCTCTAACAGGCATTTTTTAAGGCTTTCGAGGAGTCCGGGGCCCTTGCTGGTGGTCTCGTACTGCTGCCGGGAGAGGTTCTGAAAAGCTGAAGGGTTTTTACAATAAATACTGTTTTTTATATTTTATACTGGATAATAAACCGGTGCGGTATTAGAATTATATATAAGAAGTGTTTTATTTCAAAGAGATCAGGATAAGAGAATTTAATTATGCAGGAAGTCAAATCTGTTATCGAGGATATCCGCTCCACCTTTGAAGCGATAACTGCAACCGCCCATGATGTTAACCGGCATTCCCACAGTCGAAAAGAGACTACAGTCATCGCTCTGGGAATTACCACTGGAATTATTAACGATAACTCTCTATTAAGGAAAGAATACGAAAAGATTGTCGAAAACCTGAAAAAATCTCAAGTCGGAATCAGCGCAAACACTGTCGAATTACAGCGGAATGTTGATGACTTTAACTATATTATCGACAGCATAAACATGATAAAGACGACTCTCAATACCCTTGACTCAGAAATAGGAAAACTGACCCATATCGTGAATGAGATTCGTGAAGATACTGATGAGATATTTACTCTGGCCCTCAATGCTTCTATTGTTTCCAGTAAGTATTCTCATACCTCAGGGGTTTTTGATATTCTCGCCAATAAACTGAATGAAATGTCTAATTTTATTAACCAGAATCTTGAGTCAATTGTTGCCGTGGTAACGCCGATAACCGATGGTATTGCCAGGCTGATTGCTAATAATCAAAAGGTGTTCGATGATATCGAAAGCGGGTATAACAGCTTTCTCGGATTTAATGATATTCTTCTTAAACAGCAGACATCGATTGACGAAATGAGTTCTAAAACCAAAATCTCAGGCTATAAAATCGAAGAACAGAAAAAGATGCTTGATGAACTGAACGATAAAGTCGTCAGAATGAACGAAGATGCAGAGGGCTCTATCGCCGGTTCTGCCAATGTCGCCAAAACCGGCGAAGAGCTTACGGGTATTGTAGAAAAGATCAGTGAGAAGGTTGATTTATCGGTTGAAGCCCTTGACCAGATTCAGTATGTGGGCAACCAGGCCCAGCTGGTCTGGCAGACGGCAAAAAATGTAAATGAAAAATCACGGAGTCAGCTTGATTTCTCTCTCAGCAGTGTCGATTTTTGTGATCAGCTTCTGGACGAATCATCTCAGCTTAAAGAGACAACTGAGACCCTGCGTGCCCAGTCTGAGGAGAATAATAACATAGCCGGGTATCTTTCCAGCAACCTGGAAAACCTGACAAAACAACTTGCAGAGATTGAAAATAAACTGGAAGATTCAAACAGTACCATACAGAAATTTAATGATGATTACGGTGAGATTGATAATATCGTTCAATTCTTAAAAAATATTCTTAATTCAATGAACGTAATCGGTATGATGTCCCGCATCGAGTCAGCCCGTGATCCTGAAGAATACCAGCAGTTTATGACCATATCTGAAAATATCAGTGAGCTTCAAAACCATATTCATATAAATATCCCCAATATAGAAGGAAATATCGAACAGACCCATGATTTGATTGATAATGTTAATAACTATTTCGATGCTATTTCCACCAAATTTTATACCATTTCGTCGAGTACCGACGGTATTATTGAAAATCTTGGGATTGTAACCAGGCTCAGCTCTGAGTCAAAGGGTATCAGTGAAGGCATTCTGACCGATTCAAAAGACCTGGTAGGCGATATAACCCGTCTCAGGGGATCACTCCTGGAACTCACTGAGGTGGTAAAAAAGCCTATTGAAGGCTCTGCTGCCAACATTGAACGGGGGAAAAGGGTTGAACATCTCTGCAGCGAAATTTCAGGAATGCTTTCCGTAAAAAATAGTTGACAATAATTCCTCTAAAATTTCTATATCATCTATTCTTATACCTGCCGACTTTCGCGCCCTGCACAACCTGGATCGCCGCCTGATCATCGCTGTGCTACCGGGCAGCCGCAAACAAGAGATTCAGCGTCTGTTGCCACTCTTGCTAAGCGCTGCCGACGCCTTTCCGCAATATCAATTTGTAGTTGCCGGCGCACCATCGGTTCCTGCCGAATTTTATAAGCAGGCTGCTCACGGGGCTGAGTATAAAATTCTCTTCGGCGCCACGCACGATCTGTTGCACAACGCCTGGGCCGGGCTGATTACACCATATGGAAGAATATTACCCTGGCAATATTACAAATTAAAAAAAATA
>CAZPEK010000137.1:0-8996 GCA_964585555.1 uncultured Leptospirales bacterium
GAAAAGAGATTATTCTATTGTAAGATATTTTTTGTTTGAAGCTGGTGTTCAAGTTAAAAAATATATGAAAAAAAATTCTTCCTATAAATTAGAATTAGAAAAATATTTTGCAGTGTTGTGTACTGAGGGTGATGATAATTTTGATTTAGTAACATATTTTATTAGAAATGGTATTGTTATAAATTCTGCCGGATATCAGCAGGAAGAATTGCGTAGAACGGTTTTATTCTGGGCGATGAAATATGCTCAAAGAAAAACAGTGAAATTATTGTTTGCCCATAATGTTAATATAGATGATCCCTCTTACAAATATTTTCAGCAGTCTCCGTTAATTGTTTCTATCGAGAGAGGTGATGTTGAAACTTTAGAATTATTACTGAAAAAGCAAATGGTGATTCCTAAGCTTTCTGCATATCCTGTTTATGGATTTCCTAAAAAATTAGATAGACTGTATATTGAAAATTTAACCATTCCCTATAGTAAAAAGAAAAAAATTCGTTCTCTTCTTAATCAGAGAAAAAATCTAAATATTGCTGCAATAATGCCAGGTGTAAAGAAGAAAGGAATAATTGAAATAAATAGTGAGTACAATATTGCCATCCTTGATTTTAAAAGCATAAATATCCCTGCCACTACCTCTAAAATGATTACGGAGATAATTAGAAATTTTTCTGCGAATAAGAAAAGAGTCTCGGTTATAGAAAGAAACCGGATAAATGACATACTGATCGAACAGGGGTTTCAAAAGACAGGGTGTACCGAACGTTCATGTGCAGTTAAAATTGGAAAACTATTGTCTGCCAACAAAATAATTGTCGGATCGGTGATGAAAATGGGCAGCAAATATATTATCAGTGCCCGACTGGTTGATGTTGAAAATGGGAGAATTGAAAAAGGCCATAATGTAAAAGTAAATTCTATTGATGATTTATATGACGGATGCAATGATATAGTCCGATTGATTTTTAAAAATCTACAATAATAGTAAATAGAAACCGAGTTAGTTTCTATTTGCCTTATTTCCTTTTAGCAAACTCCCGATCCAGGGCCTCCTGAACCTGCCCGGCATCAGGGGGCAGCATCACCGGCTTATTGGCATACTTACTGTTTACCCCCTGAAGAGTTCCTTCGTGATAGCCTACCTTGAACTCAGAGAACTTGAGACCATGGGCTGTTGATATGACAACTGTCCGGTCCTTCGGGTTGAGTACCTTTTTCTCCAGAAGCTTGATCAGTACCGCCAGGGCAACCCCGGTATGGGGGCAGGTGTACATGCCGGTACGGTCAGCAAGGGCGGCGGCGTTTGCCAGCTCTTCTTCACTTGCCTGCTCAACGATGCCGTCAAATTCTCTCAGGGTTTTGATAGCCTTTTCTACCGATACGGGATCGCCGATCTGAATAGCCGAGGCAAGGGTCTTTTGAGGGGTGATGGCCTCAAAGTTTTCAAATCCCTTGAGGTATGAAAGATAGAGGGGATTGGCGTTTTGGGCCTGTGCCAGTACAATTTTCGGCAGCCGGTCTATGAGGCCAAGCCCATACATCATCTTAAAACCATTTCCCAGGGCAGAGACATTGCCCAGGTTTCCTCCCGGTATGATGACCGTGTCAGGCACCTCCCAGTCGAACTGCTGAACCAGCTCTATTGATATGGTCTTCTGCCCTTCTATACGAAGTGAATTCATTGAGTTGGCAAGATAAATACTGTCGTCTTTTGTGATTTCCTGGACAATGCGCATGCAGCCGTCAAAGTCAGTATCAAGAGACATGACAATGGCGTCATTTGCCATGGGCTGAACAAGCTGTGCAGTGGATATTTTATTAGAAGGAAGAAATACTACTGAAGGGATGCCCGCGTATGCCGCATAGGCTGAAAGGGCCGCCGATGTGTCACCAGTAGAGGCACAGGCAACCGCCTTGATATTTTTTCCCCGGTGAATCATTTCATTTACCTGTGATACCAGGACAGTCATCCCCAGGTCTTTAAAACTGCCGGTATGACTGTTGCCGCACATTTTTACCCAGAGGTCATCCATGCCGAGACTTTTACCAAAGCGTTTAGCCCAGAAGAGATTGGTGTTTCCTTCGTTCATTGAGACTATGTTTTCGTCATCGATGTCAGGTATTACCCATTCCTTTTTGCCCCAGATGCCGCTGGCGTAGGGCCATCGGTTGGTCCCGGTGCGGGAAGTAAAGAGTTCCTTCCACTCGTCTGCCGAACGGTCTTTGAGGCGGTCGATGTCATGGGTAACTGCGAGCAGGTTCCCGCATTTTTTACACCGGTATACTATTTCATCCAGGGGATAAGTCTCATCGCATCCCCCTATACATTTGAATTCTCCACGGTAATCATGTTTCATGACGGTTTCCTTAATCTTCCACCCTTAAAATAATAACGTCTCCCTTTACAAAATCAAAGTTTCCGATTTCATTTGCGGCGTTGAGGATAGCCGCTTCATTTATTTCATGGACCATGATAATCAGGGGAACGTAATTTTCTTCGGTTTCTTTCTGGATAACCGAAGCTATAGAAATGTTGTGTCTCCCGAGGATGCCTGAAATTTGAGAAAGAATTCCCGGAGCATCTTTCGAGTTGATTCGGAGGTAATATTTATTTTTTATATCTTTCGGCTCTGCAAGCTCTGCCCGGGCCGAAATGGAAAGGGGAACGGTCATGCCCCCTTCGCTGAGAAATATCTGCACAATATCACTGATGACAGCCGAAGCAGTAGGGAGGCTTCCCGCTCCTTTCCCAAAGAGGGTTATTGGATCAGTCATGTCGCCATCATACATGACAGCATTGAATTCATTGCGTACCGCTGCCAGGGGATGCTCAAGGGGCACCATGGTGGGGTGCACACTGATTGCAAGTTTGTCACTGATCATGCGGGCGATGCCGAGAAGTTTTATCCGGTAGCCCATGTCGCGTGCATAGGCGATATCGATATCTTCAATGCGGGTAATACCCTCAATGGGGATTTTCTTATAATCAACGCGGCGGTGATAGGCCATCATGGCAAGAAGGGCAATCTTATGGCCCGCATCATATCCTTCGATGTCAAAGGTTGGGTCTGCTTCAGCAAAGCCCTTTTCCTGGGCATCCTGGAGTACCTCATCAAAGGAAAGCCCCAGATCTTCCATCTGGGAAAGAATATAATTGGTGGTGCCGTTGAGTATCCCCATGATTGAATTTATTTTGTTGCCAACCATGCCGGCGGTAAGCCCGAGAAGACAGGGAATGCCGCCGCCGATTGCCGCCTCAAAGCCGAGACGGAGCCCCGCCGTGTCAACAGAGCTGAATATTTCAGCACCCTCTTCGGCGAGAAGCTTTTTGTTTGCCGTTACTATATGTTTGTTGTATTTAATGGCATTGAGAAGAATGCTTTTTGCGGGTTCGATGCCCCCAACCAGCTCAACTACACAGTCTATATCCGGGTCACCGGTAACTTCTTCCCATTTGTCAGTAAGGGGGATATCCCCAACCAGGGAGCGTACTTCTTCTGTCCGGATGTCACAAATTTTTTCTATCGAGACTGACAGCCCGGAGCGGTTTTCGATAAGGCCTCCATTAGTTTTAATCAGTTCATGGAGCCCCCTGCCGATGGTCCCGTAACCGATGATTCCGAGTTTAACTGGTTTCATAATTCCTGCCTGATTTTTTAAAGTCATTTTGAGATGGGATATGGGCCCCTCCAGGGACCCATATTTTATCTATCGGTCTATCTAAACGAATAAATACTGGCTCTTTTTTGTCAATAACAGTTTTTTGATTATGTTTACAGTATTTATAAGCTTTAAAGAGGGTGTGCGGGGACCCCTCCAGGGGCCCCGCACACCCTCTTTCGGAGATTCGCTAATCTGTTTTTTCATGAGAAGGTGCTTTTTTCTCCCGTTCAACTTTAAATTCGTCAGTAGTTTGTTTCAGGCTGTCGCTTTTTTCTTTTAGAGAGCCTGAAAGGGTTGCCACCAGCTGGGCGGAATCGGCGACACTTTGAACTGATTCATTGATTCTGGAAATAGCCTGCAGAATTTCCTGGCTGGTCATTCTCTGCTCGCCGGTTGCCATGGCTATCTGGTCTGACATGGTATTTATTGCTTCGACATCACTCATAACCTGCTCACTGCCCCGCATCTGTTCGGTTGACGAGGAGGCTATTTCTCCAATCAGTTTTGCCGCTATTTCAATCTTTTGTATCATTTCAGTAATAGATGAGGCTGTTTTGCTGACAAGGGTTGAACCCGTAGCGACCTCTGAGCGGGATGTGGTAATAACCTCTTCGATTTCCTTGGTGCTTTCTGCTGTCGCATCGGCGAGTTTGCTGATTTCCTGGGCAACAATAGCGAAGCCCTTTCCGTGTTCTCCGGCTCGTGCTGCTTCAATTGAGGCATTGAGTGAGAGGAGGTTTATCTGGTCTGATATATCATTGATGATGCTGACGATATCAACAATGCGCTCAGAGGATTTTGATATCTGGTTAATGCTGTCAGTTGTGTCATGAAGCATTTTTTCGGTATTTTTAGCGCCATGTACTGTAACCTGTGTCTCTTTACTGACATTGTGTGAATGGTCGCCAACGATTTTAGTTGCCGCGTTGAGCTGTTCCATGGCAGCGCTGGTTTGACCAACTTTTTCTGCCTGACGCTGGGCTGCTGTGGCAACATTTTCTATGTTTGCCATAAGCTCTTCGTTGGCCGAGGTGGTTTCTTCTATCGAGGCCGCCTGGTTTGCAGATTCCATTTCAAGTTTTCTGCTGGTTTGAGACAGAGACTCAGCATTGCTGTTCAGATCGCTGGCCATATCTTTAATCGTCATAACCGCATTTTTTGTGCGTACAATAAGGGTATTGATCGCCTCGATGAGCTCATCGATTTCATTACGGATACTTTTTTTGTAAACTTTACAGTCTTTGCAGCATGCTTCCATCTTGCTCATCCCCTCGGGAATTTCTTTTTTCTCGAGACAGAGGGCGTCATCTATCGACCAGCATGCCCTGTTTGGGTTATCCCAGGCGCTGCATTCTTCATTGGGACAGTTTCTGGCATCCTTGCATTTGGTATAATGAGCCTGGGGAATAAAGAGACTGTAATCACCCCTGCTGACTTCTGTTGCCACATTTATGACATCCCTGAGGGGCTTTGAAATCTTTAAGGCAACAAAATTGCTGACAAAGAAAAGGAATGGAATACCCCCGAGAAGAATCAGGGTAATAATGAACAGGATTGCTTCCATGGTTCTCAGGATGTCACTGTATTCAGCCTTCGCAACAATGAACCAGTCCCATTTTTGGAAATATGTGTAGTAGGCAAGGTGACGGGTAACCTTTCCTTCGTTGTTCTCTGTAAAATAGGTAATGCTGCCTTCCTTATTGTTTGCGATTTCCTGGACAAAGTTTTTTCCGGTTACCGGATCTTTGAAATCTTTGATGTTCTGTCCGGTCCTGGTTGGATGCCAGACAACCTGGTAGTTAGAGTTGAAGACATACATGCTTCCACTTTTGCCGATCTTTGAAGCGGCGAGCATGTCAAAGACAGCTGATTTTGGTGCCGGTACCCCGACATAGAGGGCGCCGATAACTTTTCCGCCGGGAGTCTTGATTGGCTGATAGTGGGTAATAGTCCATTTCCCCACTACCATTGCCCGGCCGATGTAGGGTCTGCCACTTTTAACGGTTCGGTAGACCAGGCTTTCTTCCGGGATATAGGTAAGGATTGCCCGCCTGCCTTCCTTCGTCTTTACGTTGGTGGCAATCCTGATCATCCTGTTCTCATGAAACTGAAAAACCGTTGCGGTGGCTCCCGGTTTCGAAACTTTTTGAACTATTCTGTCAACGGTGCCGTAGCTGCGCAGGAAGGCACCCCGGGTCGAAGTCATAACAGGAAGTTTTATTTCACTGACTTCTCCGGTTGCCTGGTTTGTGACCTTAACGGCAGTGGTTTTTCGGTTGATTCTGATATTTGTGTGTACCGCAAAGAGGTTTTTTGCGGTGCCGTAGGCCTTCTGAATATCCTTCATGAGACGGTTGTCAATAGCTTCATTTTGAATGCTGCACATGGTTTTAACATTATTTATGGCATTGTGCATGGTCTGTTCGGCCTGCTTGAGGGTTGAAGACCGGGCAAAGAGGTATACAATCAGCAGAGATAGAACCAGTGGGGTGATGGATGCGACAGCCATATATTTAAGGATAGTGCCCCTGATTCCGTAAAAAAGGTTTTTTATTTTCATGAATCTGACTCCATTGATAGCCTGTTTTGTTTTTTTTTGGTTATTGTTCAGGTTTGCAGGCCCATGTCAAATTTAATTTAACCCGGGTTTATAAAGAAATCGTTAACTCTTTTCCTTGACGCCGGGGTGACCGTCAGGTAATTAACCATTAGATTAAATAATAAGGCGGAGACAGATTTGGCACCCCGAACTATAAAAAATATCGGTTTTATTTCCACCCGTATATCAGGGACCGACGGAGTGAGTCTTGAAATTTCAAAGTGGGCCGCTGTTTTCGAAAGAAATGGGTTTCGCTGTTTTTATTTTGCCGGTGAACTTGATCAGCCCGCCGATGTCTCTCATACCTTTCCCGCCGCCCATTTCCTTGATCCGTCAATAGCTGAACTTCAAAAGGGATTGTTTGGAAGTAAAAGCCGTTCCGCCTCTCTAACCGCTGAAGTGCACCGGTACCGTGAAGTGTTAAAAAAAGAACTCTACGGTTTTATAGAAAAATATGAACTTGATTGTATTGTTCCTGAGAATATTCTGGCCATTCCGATGAATATTCCCCTGGGGCTTGCGGTGACGGAAGTTATCGCTGAGACCGGCATCCCGACTATTGCCCATCATCATGATTTTAGCTGGGAGCGGGACCGTTTTCTCAATGGGGCTGCCGATGATTTTCTTGCCGCGGCTTTTCCTCCTGTGCTGCCCTCGATGAAGCATGTGGTTATAAATTCCATTGCCTTTGAGAATTTGACCATGCGGCGCGGTGTTGCCCCCGTGCTTATTCCTAATGTATATGATTTTGCCAATCCCCCCAAAGAAGCTTCGCGTGAAGAAATTGCATCTCTTCGCCGTATGGCGGGAGTTGCCGAAGGTGATCCGATGATTCTTCAGCCCACACGTATCGTTCCCCGTAAATGCATAGAACGGGCAATTGATATCGCGGCGGGGCTGAAAATGAAAAAGCCCCTGGTGGTAACATCTCATTCATCAGGTGATGAAGGAAATGAATACCTGGCTGCCCTCAGGGATTATGCCGAAATGCGGCATGTTGAGCTCTCCTGTATTGATGACAGCGTCTCCGCAATGGAAAAAGATACTTCCTTCTCCTTTCGAAGCCTTTACAGCGCTGCTGATTTTGTAACCTACCCATCGAGGTATGAAGGTTTCGGCAATGCTCTTCTCGAAACAGTCTATTACCGTCGTCCCCTTCTGGTGAACCGGTACCCCGTATTTATTCGGGACATTGAGGCAGTAGGCTTCGATTTTTGTCTCATGGACGGCCTGGTGAATCGGGAAGTGGTTGCAAAAGTAGAAGAATTTTTGTATATTCAAGATAGAAGAGTCGAGGGAATCGAAAATAATTTCAACCTGGCCAGGGAGTTTTACAGCCTTGAGGTTCTTGAAAAAAAACTTCTGTCTCTTGTAAATAGTTTTAAAGTGTAAACGGAGGTACATATGCCAATCCCTACTTTTGGCGAGATGCTCATCGCCGATGATATAATTTCAGAGGAACAGCTTGAACGGGCTTTGGCCCTGCAGCAGAGCGGGAGGGATCAGAAAAATCTTCTCGGGGTCATTTTGATTCGTCTTGGTTTTATTACCATGGATACACTGGTTAAATATCTTGAAATTCAGACCCGCATGGTCATTGATGAATATCCCGAAAAAAGGGTGCCGCCTATCGGAGAGCTCCTCACCAGGAATGGTGAAATTACAGAAGAGCAGCTTCAGGATGCACTGAGAGCTCAAAGAACCCGGGGAAACACCCCGCTGGGAATTATACTCGTACAGTTGAATTATATTGACGGGGATATTCTCATTCACTACCTTATAAAACAGACTGCCCTGGCTGTCCAGGAAGGGTAGCCGCCCTGAATCCTTAAAGGAGACGAACGGCATCGTCGCCTTTAAGGTTCGGCTGCCGGCATCATATCATACAGTACCGCTGCCCTAGTTATTTTTACTTTCAGACCCAAAGGCGATGATGCCGTTCATCGCTTTTGGGCCATTCAGGAAGGAGAGTACGGTGTCAGTCTTTTTTGTATGAGAAGTTATTAACCTGGGTGCGAAGCTGGTCTGCCAGTCCTGAGAGTTCTTCAGATCCCCCGGCCATTTCTTCAGCACCCGTGGCATTTGCCTGGGTCAGCTCATTGATTACCGCCAGGCTTTTTACTATTTCTTCGGTTGCTGTTTTTTGCTCGCCCGTGGCGTTTCGGATGATTACCGCGTGGTGGTCAACTTCCCCGGCAATGGAATTTGCGGTGCTGTTTGTTGTGCTGAGGCGCCCCATGAATTCAGAAAGCGATACGACCATTTTATTGATCGAAGTGATGCCCTCTATGAACCGGGTAAGCATAATGACATTCTGCTCGACACTGGCAATCCCCTGGTTAACTTCCCCTTCACTTGCCTTGATGAGAGTGTCGATATCCTTAACGCTTCTGGTGGTCTGGTCGGCGAGTTTTGAAATTTCATCGGCAACAACAGGAAATCCTCTTCCCGCGTCACCGGCCCGGGCCGCCTCGATTGCCGCGTTGAGAGACAGGAGATTTATCTGGTCTGATATATCGTTTATAATACTGATGATGCTGGTCATCTCCCGTGAGCGTTCATTGATCTGGTGCATGATGGTACGCATCTGATGGAGTTCCTGTTCTTCCTTTCGGGCCTGCTCGGCAATCGATGAGGCAACACCGAGAGCTTCTTTTACTCCTGTGTTCATGTCAGAGGTGAGGGAAGAGCGGACTTCCATTTCACTGGTGAGGGAATTGCTTTTTTCTTTCTG
>CAZPEK010000138.1:0-2995 GCA_964585555.1 uncultured Leptospirales bacterium
TCACGCAGGGTAATTGTCGCATCAGATACATAATTCACCAGCTCGCTGAATTTTATGGTTATTACTTTATCGGTAACAATATTCTGCTGTCCCGGATAGGGGCTGCGCTGGGTAATTTCAGGATTTTCCGTGTCATTATCTGCTCCCGTGGTAAAAACCCAGGAAACAGGGGCACCGACCAATCGGTTACCCGCCAGGTCGCGAACGGTTACAGCAAGTGTAGCTGTATAGTAGGAATCCGGTTCAAGATCATCCCGGGGAGTTAAAGTAGCAGTAAAGGATGCATCATCATAGGTGATATCAGCGGGAACATCGACAGCAGCGCTGAGCCTGCGAAGTGAGACAGTTGCATCGCTGATACCCTTCATAGATTCATTAAAGGTAATGGTCACCGAAGCGCTTACAGGAATGTCAACAGAACTGACATCGGGATAACGGACTGAAATCTCAGGTGGAACCTTTTCACCCTTTCCACCGCCAATACATGCCGTGGCAAAGAGAGCTAAAGCCGTCAAAAGCAGAAGGGCGGAAAATTTCCTTCCCCGCCGGGGGCTCAAGTTTCTTTTATTCCTGTAAATTGTCTCAACTTTTTTCATGATATACACCATTTATCTCTCAGACATATCTTCAGAATTATACACTGTAAATATAATATTCCAAGTCTTTTCTGTCAAAGAAAAAACCCGC
The DNA here is from genome assembly GCA_964585555.1 of uncultured Leptospirales bacterium. GTDB lineage: Bacteria > Spirochaetota > UBA4802 > UBA4802 > UBA5550 > CAZHNW01. The sequence continues at coordinate 688 of CAZPEK010000138.1, forward strand.
ACAGGCGGGCTTATGACCTGTTTTTTTTAATTTTTACACTGTTAAACGACATAACCGGCCAAATGCGACATAATTTAAAAGCACTTTTCTATGTCACGCCAGACATGTTAAATTTTTATAATCGGAATACTACTCGTAGCCTGGTAACGCGGAAAACTTTTTTTGTATTTGCCTGCTGCTATTACCACTATCGCATTTCTATCGGTCAAAATCCAGAAAAAAAACACCAATCCCGAAAAAAATTAATCGCCCGGTTAAGCTTCAAAAGAGAAATAAAAAATTCTGCCGGGCATTTTATCAAAATCAAAAAAGATTTGACAACACTACCCTGCTGGCATGTCACATTACTTGGACAACTAATGGAGAAAACCATGGCACTGAAAATTCATAACACCTTAAGCGGACTTCCCGAAGAACTGATCCCGGGAGGAGAAAAAAAAGAAAATCCGGGGGACTATCCCCCTGTTTCAATATATTCATGTGGGCCCACCGTATACAGTTATGCCCATATCGGCAACTTCAGAACCTTCATATTTAACGATTTGCTGCGCCGCTACCTGCAGTTTCGGGGCTTTAAGGTAGACCATGCCATGAATATCACCGACGTAGACGACAAGACCATAAAGGGATCCCATGAAGAAAACATTTCCCTGAAAGAATATACCGAACGCTACAGCGCAATTTTCCTCGAAGAACTGAAGAACCTGAACATTGAGAATGTCGAACACATGCCAAAGGCGACTGAATCAATAGATGACATGGTTGACATCATCGAGCACCTCAACAAAAAGGGCCTCACCTATGAGAAAGAAGGCTCAACCTATTTCAGTATCGCCAAATGGGGCAACTATGGCCGCCTGAGCAAACTCGATTCCCGGGAAATAAAATCAGGCCTCCGCTATGACACTGACGAGTACGAAAAGGATGATATCCGGGACTTCGTTCTCTGGAAGGCGGCCAAAGAAAACGAACCGGTCTGGAAGACCCCCTTCGGCCCGGGACGCCCGGGCTGGCACATCGAATGCTCAGCCATGATTCGACAGATCTTCGGCACCACAATAGATATCCATACCGGGGGTGTTGACCTGGTATTTCCCCACCATGAGAATGAAATCGCCCAGAGTGAAGCGGCCTACGATGAGCCCTTTGTGCGCCACTGGATTCACGCCGAGCATCTTCTTGTCGGAGGGACCAAGATGTCAAAGTCAAAGGGCAACTTCTACACCCTGCGGGACCTCCTCGAAAAGGGCCACTCTCCCCGGTCAATCAGGTATCTTCTGATTTCAAGTCACTACCGCAAACAGCTCAACTTCACCTTCGAGGGCCTCAAGCAGGCTGACCAGGCATTAGAGCGCATTGACAACCTGGTCTTACGTTTAAAGGATATAAAAAAGGAAGAAGAAAGCTGCCCTGAACTTCCTTCTATTATACAGGGCTTTTTTGATGAATTCACCGCAACAGTTGATGATGATCTGAACATTTCCGGCGGTCTGGGGGTCTTCTTTGACTTCCTTCACAAAATAAACAGCCTGATATCAGAAGAAAAGCTTTCCCGGGCCGACGCCGAAGAAACCCTTGCGGCCCTTGAACGAATCGATAAGGTCTTCGGATGCATCTTTTTTCCCGAAGAGAGCAATGATGATCTTGATGTGGCGCGAATCGATGGGCTGATCGAAGAACGGATTACCGCTAAAAAAGAAAAGAACTTTGCCCGGGCCGACGAGATCCGTGATGAGTTGACCGCCGAAGGAATAATTCTTGAAGACACAAAAGACGGTACACGATGGAAAAAAAAGAAATAATCCCGGGGCGCAACCCGGTCACAGAATATCTGAAAAACCTGAAGCCCGGCTCCGGGGCGCGGCTCTACATCTCGGAATCCGCCCACGGCAAGATTATCGATACCATCAGGTCTCTCGCCGGGGCCGCGAAGGTGCCGGTCATACTGCAGGAAAAAAAATTCTTTTCCCGTTTCGGCAGTTCCTCTACCCACCAGGGAGTAGTGCTTGAACTTTCAGGACACAAAGAAGAAATTTCAATACATGATTTCCTTAAAAATATCGCCGAGTCAAAGGGGGTGATTGCCCTTCTTGATCACCTGACCGATCCCCACAATGCAGGGGCCATCATTCGCTCAGCCGAGGGACTCGGAATTTCCGGGGTGGTGATGCCGAAGTCTGATGCTGTTGGCATTACCGATACGGTCATCAAGTCTTCAGCCGGCGCCACGGCGCACATTCCCATACACCGGGTTCCCAACACGGCACGCTTCGCTGACATGGCAAAAGAGGCGGGGTTCTGGATTATC
>CAZPEK010000138.1:3027-3348 GCA_964585555.1 uncultured Leptospirales bacterium
GAACTGAAAGACCTGAAGCCGGCAGTTATCGTCATCGGCAGTGAAGGTACCGGCATGCGCCGCCTCACGGAAGAGCGGTGCGACTACCTGGTCCGCATTGACTTAAAGGGAAAGGTTTCGAGTTTGAACGCTTCGGTTGCCGCGGGGATACTTTTTTACGAGATAATGAAATAAAAGCAACAAGTTACAAATTACAAGAGGCATGAATGAAATGGTTTCGCCGGTTTACAGAGAACAGACGCGAAATAATTGAAGGCGCGAAAACGGAATTTTTGATATTGAAGGCGCGAAAGCGCTTTCGCGCCTTCAATATCAAAAATT
>CAZPEK010000138.1:3358-8941 GCA_964585555.1 uncultured Leptospirales bacterium
CTGTCGGGAGTTTTTTGCCGAAATGCCGGAACATCCCGGGAGTCTTCAGTTGGTAGAAATGATGATCTGTAACGAGGGCCGAAGCCGACGCACCGGCAGGAGGCAAAAAGCTTCACGCCGAGATCCGCCGGGTTGCCCACATTCCCCTGCCCCGTGGTTACCGGCGGACCGATGTCAAAGCCGGAGGCTTCGCTGAATTTCTGCGTAAACTTCCTCTCAAAAATCCCGGAACCCCGGTTCGATACTATAACGGCGAGCTAAAACCGAACCAGTCTATTCACGCCGCGGTCATTAACATTGATACGGGGGAAAAAGACCTGCAGCAGTGTGCCGACGCGGTGATGCGCCTCAGGGCGGAGTACCTGTTTCGCAATAACAAAAAAAATAAAATCACTTTTAATCTCACCTCAGGGCATCCCTCTCCCTGGCGTCAGTGGGCACGGGGATACCGGCCGGTTATTCGGGGCAGCAGGGTAAAATTTGCATTAAAAAGAAAACCTGATTACTCGTACAAAAACTTTAGACGCTATATGAATCATATTTTTGCCTACGCGGGAACCCTCTCCCTGTCCAGGGAAATGCATCGGATTCACGATATGGCTGCAATCAAGCCGGGGCATGTCTTTATTCAAGGCGGTTCTCCGGGACACGCAGTGCTGATTGTAGACACAGCATGTCACAGAGAGACAGGCAAAAAAATATTTCTTCTGGCCCAGAGCTACATGCCCGCCCAGAGCATCCATGTGTTAAAAAATACTGAAAGCCAGGGGCTTTCTCCCTGGTACCGGGCTGATTTCGGACAGAAGCTTGTTACACCTGAATGGATATTTAAAAGGAAGGACCTGAAGAAGTTCAAGTAGCCGCAACCGGTTGTTTTTTATCTGAAGGCGCGAAAGCGCTTTCGCGCCTTCAGATAAAAAACATTCGCGTCTTCAAAATCTGCCCAATACGGCATTTTTACGAACCTTTTATTTTACTCTTCGCCATGGCCATAATCTTCGCGGGAGCAAGCCTGAGGGCAAGACGCTTGAAGTTTTTCGCCGGCTTTTTATATTGAGGATTTTCGACAAGATCTATTGCCCCTGTGGGGCATACCCCGAGACAGTGACCGCATCCGATACAGCGCGTCTGATCGTAAAAATGCCTTTTGCCCATCATTTCATGGGCCATGATGTTACAGGCACTGATACATTTTCCGCAGCTGTTGCATTTATCTTCATTAACCACGACAACATACCGGGGTGGAGAGATAATGTAGTCAGGGTCAACCTTCACAATCTGCCCGAGCATATGACAGCAGCAGTCGCAGCAGGTACAAATCTGGTTGGCGCTCCCGGCGCTCACGTTGCCGGCAAGAAATACCAGCTTGTTATCGCTCCGCTCACGGACCACTGAACGCATAGAGTCACGGTCAAGCTGTCTGGCCACTCCCCGTTCAAGGTAAAGGCGGGCAAAATCACCAAAGGCAATGCAGCCGTCAGTTCTGTCGGCACGGCTGCACTCTTCTCCCTGCAAATACTTCGCCTGACGACACTGGCAGTTATTCAGCACCACCATCAGGTCATGGGAACGTATCATCATTTCAACATCATCGGGATTCAATGCCCGGTTTTCATGCTCAACGGATTCACCAATAGGAATGCTGCGCACCACGTGGGTTGACTGCTCAAGGTAATTTCTCACATACCCGGTTTCATAGAGTTCACCGGCAAGACGGGCAAATTTCTTATGCCAGGGGGTTTCTTCATTATCCATGAGAACATTTTCAAACATACCGGGAAGTATCGGCAGCAGGGAGTATTTCCCTTTTCGCCCCCGAATAAGGCCTTTCGCCACCATGCTGTCTAAAAATGGTTTTACCACTTCTCCTGGCGCTCCCGCAGCCTTCACTGTTTTTTCAAAAGTCCAGGGCTGATAATAGAAAGGAAGGAGTGCGGCAATACCCGCTTCATCGGGAGTAAAACAGTGCCTGAGAAATTCAGTTAAAAGGACGGAATCGGCTCGAGGACCAATCATGGCTTCTTCGGCAAACCGCTCTGCAAGGGAAAGATATACATCTGCTGGTTTATTCATGACACAAGTGAGACACAATCATAGATACTGTCAATAGAAAAAGCAGGTCTTTTTATGAAGGCGCAAAAGCGTTTTCGCGCCCTCATAAAAGCGTTTTCGCGCCCTCATAAAAGCGTTTTCGCGCCTTCATGAAAAGATCTTTTCGCGCCTTCAATAATTAACCATCGCGGCAATAGACGTTTTAACTTCCTTCACAAAAAAAATACTTGCCAGATATGTCCTACCATAAATGTTATTGCCATTAGTCTGATTATTATATACTAAGGAAAGAACCGGGCAAAAAGGCCCAAAAACAGGAACCAAACAATGGATCTGCAGCACATTAGAAACTTTTCAATCATTGCCCATATTGACCATGGCAAGTCAACACTGGCTGACCGTCTCATCGAGACCTGCAAGCTCGTTGACCGGCGAGACCATAAGGACCAGATGCTCGACACCATGGACCTTGAACGGGAACGGGGCATAACGATCAAGTCAAATGCCATTACTCTCAATTATACCGCCAAAAACGGTGAAGACTACGTATTTAACCTCATTGATACACCGGGACATGTCGATTTCACCTACGAGGTTTCCCGGGCCCTGACTTCTTGTGACGGGGTACTCCTGATTGTTGACGCCTCCCAGGGTGTTGAAGCCCAGACCATTGCCAACATGTACCTTGCCCTGGAAAATAACCTGGAGATTCTACCGGTTATCAATAAAATAGATATGCCGAGTGCTGACCTCGACATGACCAATGAAAGCATTGAGACAAGCCTGGGACTTGATCCGGCAGACGCTGTCCACGTATCGGCAAAGGAAGGAACAGGCATTGACGAACTCCTTGAAAAAATAATTGAAATAATTCCCCCTCCTGAAGGAGATCCTGATGCTCCCCTTCAGGCGCTGATATTTGATTCATTCTTTGACCCTTACCTGGGGGCCATTATCAAGACCCGGATCATCAACGGTACACTGAAAAAAAATGATACCATTCGACTGGTCTCAACAGGCAAAGACTACCCGGTTTCAGACGTCGGTCATTTCCGCATGAAGCTCGAGAAGAAAGAGAGTCTCGGCCCCGGTGAGGTTGGTTATATTGTCGCGGGCATTAAAACTGTGGTCGACACCAAGATTGGCGACACCGTAACCCTGGCATCAAACCCATGCTCTGAGCCCCTGTCGGGTTTCAAAGAGGTCAAGCCCATGGTCTTCTCGGGCCTCTACCCGATGTACAGTGATGATTATGAAAACCTGAAAGAAGCCCTGGAGAAGCTGCAGCTCAACGATGCCTCCCTCCTTTATGAACCCTATAACTCCTATGCCCTGGGCTTCGGTTTCAGGTGCGGTTTTCTCGGCCTCCTTCACATGGAGATTATCCAGGAACGCCTTGAACGGGAATTCGATCTCGCCCTGGTTACCACGGCACCCAGTGTTGAGTACCAGGTCATCCTGATAAATGGAGAGACCCTCCATATCGATAACCCGGTAAAAATGCCCGATGCAGGGCAGATCGATACAATCAAAGAGCCCTTTGTTGACGCTTCCATCGTAACCCCGAAGGATTACGTGGGCAACCTGATGGCCCTGGTACAGGACTGCCGGGGAATCCACAAGGAGATGCAGTATATAGATACCCGGCGGGTACAGCTCAACTATGAGATTCCCCTGGCGGAAATCGTCTTTAATTTTTACGACAAGCTGAAATCCGTCTCCCGGGGATACGCCTCCTTTGATTATGAGATAAAAGATTTCCGGGCAGCCGATATGGTCAAGGTCGACATCCTGGTAAATGCTGAATCAGTGGACGCCTTAAGCTTCATCGTTCACGAAGATAAGGCGCGAACGAGGGGGAAGGATATCATCAAAAAGCTTCGGGACATTATCCCCCGCCACCAGTTCAAGATACCCCTCCAGGCTGCAATCGGGGCAAGTATCATCGCCCGTGAAAATATTTCCGCTATGCGTAAAGATGTTACCGCCAAGTGTTACGGTGGAGACATTTCACGAAAAAGAAAACTTCTCGAGAAGCAGAAGGAAGGGAAGAAAAGGATGAAGCAAATCGGCAGTGTTGAGGTTCCCCAGGAAGCCTTTATGAGTATCCTGAAGGTAGACTAACATAGTGAGCTGGCCCTGTTGAAAAAAATATTAATTCTCGCCCTGATGATTCTAATCACCGGATGCGGAAGCGGGGTAATAAGACCTCAACTTCCCTCTAACGTGACACCAGAAGAAGGATCTATTCTCTACCGCCAGTACCGGGTAAACGAAAGGGGAAGTTACTTTTTTAAAAAATACATCTTCAACGGAACTGCGTACCGGGGCCTTGAACTGGCTTCCCTCTTTGAGGCTCCTTATATAAAAGAGGAAACCGCCTCAGCTTTTGATCGTTTCAGCATATACAACGTGGGAGCAATAACAGGAGCCCTGACCGGGGGATTTTCCCTCGGATATAATTTTGGCAAGATGGCTGTTGAAAAGAAGCCCCAAACCTGGGCATGGATCACCGGAGGAACCGGTACGGCAGCCATGTTTCTCTTTCAATACCTGGCAGAACGGGCGGCGGCTGATGCCTTCAGGGGTTATAATCTCGACCTGAAAATAGAACTGGGACTTGCACCGGGAGGGATGGCGACAACTTCCCCCCTTAAAAAAAAGCTGCATGATACCACTATGTCTCAAAGTGATTTGAAGGCTCTCATCGGGCTTACGGTGAGATTCTAAAAAAATAATATTCCACTGGCGAGCATGATTTTACTTATGAAGGCGCGAAAGCGCTTTCGCGCCTTCATAAGTAAAATCACCTTCAACCGAAAAGATCCTGACGAGGAAACATGACACAAAACATATACACAACATTAAAAGAAAACTTCGGCCTCGAAACATTTCGGCCATCCCAGGAGACCATCATAAAAAGCATTCTCGATGGAGAGAATGCCATGGTGCTGATGCCCACGGGCATGGGAAAATCCCTCTGCTACCAGCTTCCCGCCCTGATGCTCCCGGGATTGACCGTGGTTATTTCTCCCCTGATAGCCCTGATGAAAGACCAGGTAGACGCCCTCAAGGCTAAAAACATTGACGCCGAATATATCAATTCATCGATTACCGCCTCAGAGCGTGAGGCGCGGTACCGGGCCCTCAGAGAAGGAAAGTACCGCCTCATCTACGTCGCCCCAGAGCGTTTCAGAAAAAAAGAATTTCGCGAGGCGATCCGCGACCGGGACATTTCGCTCCTGGCCCTTGACGAGGCCCATTGCCTCAGCCACTGGGGTCACGATTTTCGTCCCGACTATTCCCGTGTCGGTGAATTCAGGGAGTTTCTCGGCGAGCCCCCCACCGTTGCCCTGACAGCCACGGCAACCTCGGCGGTACAGCAGGACATTCTTGAGATTCTTGACCTTCAAGACGATGAGATAACTATTTTCAATGACGGGCTGAACGCGTCGACCGGCCGCGATGGATTCGTGGTGTGGGTGCCGGTCCCCGACGAGACGGCGGCGCTGATCAACCTGGCCAGGCAGG
>CAZPEK010000139.1:0-4339 GCA_964585555.1 uncultured Leptospirales bacterium
ATTTTAGTATGATCTATAGCGCTTAACGGTTTGAATTTCTGTTTTGTTTATAAGGAAGTGAAGGCAGAATTTAACTGAATTTTTATATGGATCAGGGAGTCTTCTTATACTTCCGTAACACTGTTCTTTTTGATGCGTGTATGATGACTTGAGAATAATGGATCAATGAAGAGGAGTTCGCTCAAAATATTTCTAAAAAAAGAATCTTTCCCATCGATGCAGTATATTATTGTCAGAGGGGAAGTTTATCTGCAGGAGGTATGCTGATGAATCTGCGCAAAAGCTTTCAGAATCTGAAAAGAGACCTGATACGGGCACGGCGGAGTGAAGAAAACAGGCCTGATCCCCGCGATACTATTGTCCGTGAGAAAAGGGCTCACGAGAATGATCCTCTGCCGCGAGACGGCCTGATACGTGAAGCCAGGGCCCATGAGAATGATCCCCAGCCGCGAGACGGCCTGATACGTGAAGCCAGGGCCCATGAAGATGATCCACAGCCCCGAGATGAGCTGATTCGTGAAAAAAAAGCCCATGAAAATGATCCGGGGCCACGGGATGAACGTATCCGTGAATTTCAGCTTCACGAGGATGACCCGCAGCCCAGGGATATCCTGATCAAAGAAGGGGAGTCTCATGAAGACGAAAAAACCAGTCGGGACAACCTGGTGCAGCAGCAGCGTGATGAGGATGTATGGGAGTAAAAGGTACAAGTTAAAAGGTACAAGGTACAAGTTAAAAGGTACAAGGTACAAGTTTTCTCAAAAGTTGGGTAAGACTTGTACCTTGTACCTTATTCCTTTCTACTTTTAACGCAGTAACGTCTTGGCGATATGTACCCCATCTACCGCGTCTTTTGAATAGTGGGCCCCGATGCTGTCGGCATATTCCTGGTTTACCACCGCACCGCCGACCATAACGGGAATATTGATCTTTTCAGCCTTAAGAATATCTGTAACCCGTTTCATTTCTCCCATGGTTGTGGTTAAAAGTGAACTGAGACAGATAATATCTCCTTTGACTTCTTCGGCTGTTTTTATGATTTCTTCAGCTGCCACATCTTTTCCCAGGTCATGAACCTCGAAGCCGTGATTTTCCATCATCATGGCAACTATGTTTTTGCCGATGTCATGAATGTCGCCCTTGACCGTACAGATGACCACCGTACCGAGGCGTTCTCCCGCTCCTTCAGCGAGAAGGGGCTTGAGGCGGAGAAAACCTTTTTTCATTGTATTTGCCGAGGCGATCATCTGGGGTAAAAAGTATTCCCCCGTGCTGTAGAGGTCGCCGACTTTTTCAAGGGCCTTGAGGAGTCCATTGTCCATGATTTCCTGGGGGGATTTATCTTTGAGAGCAGTCTCAATAGCATCTTCAATGGCGTCAACATTGCCCTCCACAACCATAGTAAATATCTCGTCTATAATATCAACAGGACCGGAGGTCTTTTCTACCGCAGCTGCCGGCGCCTGATCCTTGAAGTGGGCAATATAGTTGACCGCATCATGATCCGCCCCGGTAAGAAAATCGCGGGCCAGTTTTTCTTCCTGGCTCGGATCATCGATGAAGGCAAGGGTCGTGGGATTGACAATCGCCGCGGATAAGCCTTCTTTTACCGCCATGGAAAGAAACATGTTGTTGATATGTTTGCGCTGGGGCAGTCCAAAGCTGATATTTGAAATACCGAGGGACGTTTTAATCCCCCGGTCAGAAAAATGCTTCACCACCTTCAGGGTTTCCATGGCTGCCCCCGGCTCAGCGCTTTCGGCGAGCATCAGGGGATCAACCAGTATCCGGTCGCGGTGAATGCCTTCAGCTTCAAGAATGCCTACAAGCCGGTCTCCCGCGGCAATACGCTTACCGGCATCCTGATGTACGCCGCTGTCATCGAGACAGAGGGCAACCACGTAGCAGCCAAATCTTTTTATCAGGGGAAGTACCGTGTCGATACTCTTCTGTTTGCCGTTAATAGAATTAACTATAGGAATCCCCGGAAAGGTCATCAGGGCTTTTTCGAGTACCTCAGGATTATCTGAGTCAATCATCAAGGGAACATCAACGGTATTTGAAAGCGTGGCGATAGAGCGGTGCATGGCCCCGATTTCATCGATTCCCGGAAGCCCCACATTGATATCAAGCACATGGGCTCCTTCCTTCACCTGTTTGCGTGATTCTTCCCGGAGAAAGTCCTGTTTTTCCTCTTTCAGATCGGCGGCGAATTTTTTCCGCGCCGAGGGATTAAGGCGCTCCCCCAGTATAATGAGTTCAGTCCTGCCTCCCATGGCAGTTGTTTTGCTCCGGCTGGTAAGAAAACGGTAGGATTTTTCAGCCGGGGAGGGGGGAAGTTTAACTTCCTTCAATTTATTTGCCAGGGCCCGGATATGTTCCGGTGTGGTGCCGCAGCAGCCGCCGATAACCCGAACGCCCATAGCTGCAAATTCACTTGAAAGCTCAGCAAAACGGTCAGGTGTCAGGTTGTAAACCGCCTCCCCGTTAACCATTTCAGGAAGCCCGGCGTTCGACCAGACTGAAAAGTCGATACCCAGTTCTTTGATCGCGTCGATGCTTTCTTTCCATATTTTGACCATGCCGTCGGGCCCCATGCTGCAGTTGGCCCCCACCACGTCAGCGCCCAGGGCGGAGAGGGTGGCAAAGCCGGTGAGCATGTCGGTACCGGTCATGGTCTTGCCATTGTCTTCAAAGGTCATGCTGCAGATAACCGGAAGTTTTGTCTGGTCCTTTGCCGCCAGAAGGGCGAGTTTCGCCTCCTGGATATCATTCATGGTTTCGATGATGATGGCGTCAGCACCGCCCCGCTCAAGGCCCCTCATCTGGGCAGCGTAGGCCTCGTAGATGACTTCAGGGGGTGTTTCGCCCATGGGCTCAATAAGTTTTCCCGTGGGGCCCACAGAGCCTCCGACGTACCTGCCGTAACGGTCGGCCACCCGGCGGGCCAGGGCGGCTCCCGCCTCATTTATTTCTTCACAGCGTTTTGCCAGGTTGAATTCTTCGAGCTTTATTGAGCTTCCGCCAAAGGTATTGGTTTCGACTATATCTGTTCCCGCTTCGAAGTAGAGTTCATGTATCTCTTCGAGGAGTGCAGGCTGTTCAACATTCAACAGTTCAAAGGATCCTGCATATCCGGGGATTTTTTGAAAGAGAAGGGTTCCCATGGCACCGTCAACGATAACGGGTCGGGGGTCTTTTAAGCGGTCTCGGAAATTCATAGCTGCTCCTTTTGCTATATCAATATATCTTGATATAGTAATATAAGGGTGATATTTGTCAAGATTTTTGTGGTAAAAAGTATAAAACCCGGGGCTTTAACCCCGGGTTTTATACTTTTACTGTTCGATTGCATGCTTTTATTTAAAATATTTTTTCCATTTTTTCTTCTTTTTATCAAGCGTCCTGATTGCCTTTCCTCCCTGCTTTTTGGCCTGCCGGGTGATTTCCTTCCATGGAATCGGGAAGGTGGCCCGCACCTTTATGGCAAAGGGGGTTTTCAGGGTGTAGGTACCGATCATTATTGTCATATAGACCTGTGCCTGGAGGGTTATATTCTCAGGGCGTTTTGATGCGGCTTTCAGGGTTTTACCAAAGTCAACCTTAAGCCTGATTTTTTCGGTCTTTGTTTCTCCCGGCTGAATGCGGACAAAGTGCTTATGCTGTATCTGGGACGTTTTGTATCTATCAAGAAAAATATCTCCCGTAACACTGTCGAGGGCAACTTCTGATTGTGCCTTGTTGGTAATGTCGAGAAAAGCATCAAAATGTACCCATTTCGGTTTAAGTCCGGAGAAGCTTACTTTTACCAGGTCGATTTTTCTGAATGTATACTTGCATTTTGCCAGATTTTTTCGGGCATCGAGGTTCTGCTGCAGGGTCCCGCAGGCTGTTGCGAAAAGAAGAATTAATGAAATACTGACCGCGGCTTTTCTCATGATGGTCTCCTTGAAATATGAGCATTAGACGAAGAGAGGGATTCTCATTCCATCGTCAGGTATGTATCCTTATCATAATATTGAAGGATGTCAACCAGTTAATCTCCCGGCAGGGGAGGAAAGGGATATTTTATTTTTTAAAAAATTATTCCAAAACGAAGCACAGTCATAAGGGAGCTCTGGTTTCTGGATATATAGAAAAGGTTGTAGTACTGTAAACCGGTTTCAATAAAAATCATATCGGCAATATTAAAGCGAAGTGATGTGCCAATATATACGTACGGGTCTGTTGAGCTCAGGTTACCCAGGGCTGTATTCTTGATTACTGAATAGACACCACCGAATCCGCTGTGGAATATTATATTAAAGATAGAGGCGGGCGCAAAGGTAAAGGTAAGGCC
>CAZPEK010000139.1:4397-8936 GCA_964585555.1 uncultured Leptospirales bacterium
ATTGCTTACTTCATCGTTATAGGTCAGGTAAATGTATTCTCCCTCAATCCCCATCTTGTTTACCACTGGAATAGTCTCAAATAATCCAGGTTTCCAGGCGGCGTGGAGCTGGGTTCCCAGCTGAGGGCCCTGTCCATGGCTGTCGAAGATACCAGAGAAGGCGAAAACCGGGGAAATACCTATATAGATTCCCATGTTTTTAGAAATTCTGAGGCTGTCTGATGTAATGGCGTTATTATTGCCTGGATTCATAATCACCATGTCATAGCTTCCTCCCGTGGCTCCCGTCGGGTCAATGGTCAGTTCAAGGGTCCGGGAATTTTTTCTGATGGTTCTGCTGGGTCGTATTGTTTTTGAGCCTTTTCTAAAGAAGACACTGCAGCCTTTGAGAAATCGTTTCCCTGATACGGTTACTTTGCGGGGGCCTGAGTTAAAGGAGATAATTCCAGGGGAGACATCATCTACTTCAGGGTTTGCGGTAATCTGAAAAACCTGTTTGGCTGTGATTGAATTATCCCCGGGATTAATAATCGCCAGATCGAGGTAGCCCCCGGGCAGGTCTCCTGAGTTAACGGTCAGAATGATGCGGGTCTCTGATTTTCTCAGAAAGGGTATTTCTTTTACTTCCTTTCCATCCTTAATAAGTTTGACCTTAATACCTTCCATAAAGTTGTCACCCTTTACGGTGACTTCGACTGTTCCGTCTTCGGGGGAAATATCCTGGGGATCTGCTGAATCGAATTCAGGCTTGAGGGAGCGTTTGATGACAAAGATGAACCATTTGCTCCATGGACTGGTTTTTCTAAACCTGTTAACCGCCGCGACCCGTGCTTTGTACCTTCCGTAGGGAAGTCTGAAGGCAATATAGGGGGTATCGGTATTTCGGCGGATAAGTATTTTTTCATCAAGCCGTGCGATCTGTACCCTGTACTGTATCGCCCCGGGGACCTTTTTCCACTGGAAGCTTGCATTACGGGGCGGAGCACCGAGGAGGGCCCCCCCTGTTGCAAGAACAAGAATTAATGAAAGAAAAAAGGTCTTTCTGGTTGTAATTTTCATAATATAGTCGTTTCTTCGCCCATGATTCTTATTCAATATATATAACATTTGGTGATATGATCTCTGGATTCTGTAATTTCTGCTTTAATTTAATAGAAAAATACCTTTTTTGCGCTATACTTTGGCTAATCAGTGAATTTTGGCTCTTTTTGAGAGATTTGATTTCTATTGTAAAATTACCTTCATCAAGAAGAGTCATATTCTTTATAATATAACGGGTTGCTGTCACTTCCTCTTCTATTATCTTTCTGGTAAATCCGCGGGCAAAGTGAAGAACCTTCAGGTGATAGTGAGTCGCCCCGGGGGCTTTTTTCCATACAAAGGCAAGATTATTCAGGGTTGTCGCGTCGATAATCTCCCCTTCCCTGGGGAGGGTGATCTGCGGTGGTGCGAGGGCGGTTGAAAACAGTACCCGGGCGGTATTGCTCTCTGTTTTTATCTTTCCTGCGGAATCAAGAAGGGAAACGCGCCAGAAGAACTCATTTTTTTCCGGGCGGGGAAGTTCCTTTGATGTTCCCGAGACAGTACTCCTGTTTATGATCTTTTTGAAGTTGCGGTCTTCAGCCAGTTCAATGAGGTAACGTTCGCCCCGGTTCGGGTCATTCCATGCTAAGAAAATGTTTTTCTCCTCTTCACGTAAGGCAATGGCTGATCCGTCAGGAGGCCGAACTGTTGTAATTTTTGCTGTTGTGGTTATCGTAAAGTTTCTTACCTCTGAAGAGTAGGCATTGCCGTCACGGTCAATGCCGGTTACCCGCCAGTACCAGGTACCCCGGGGGATTGATGGAGTAAGATTATAGTATGAACCTTTGATGACTGTCGATATCCGGGGTGTTTTCATCTCCGGGGATGCTGCTATATCTATCCGGTATTCTTTGATATCGTCATGGAGCCGCCAGTTAAGAATTTGTTTCCCCTGGGCGATAAAGAGATCGCTGGCCCGGTAGCCGTTTGCCGGTTTTATCAGCACCGGTGGGGGTATGGTGGCATCTTTTGTCAGGGTAAAACTGCCGATTGGAGATTTGACGCTGCCGTTGATGTCTCCAAAGGGATATACATTAGTTACCCGCCAGTACCATTTTCCCCCGTCAAGGGCAGCAGTGGAAATACTGGTCTGGCTGCTGTTCAGGGTCCGGGCAATGGTTGTAAACTCCGGGTCAGAAGCAATCTCAACACGATAACTGGCATCCATGGTGCTGCCGCTCCACTTGAAGTTTACCATGGGACGGGTGTTCACAAAGGCAAAAATCTTTCCCGACGCGGGGCTGATGAGCATTTCCTTCTGTTCTTTGATTATGGTAAAAGAACCTTCCTGGCTGAAGGGGGTATTTTTTTCGCCATAGCCGACACGCCAGAACCAGGAACCCGGTTTAAGGGTCAGGGCAGCTGCAGGGGTGTTTATTCTTCTCGTTACAGGATTGTTAGTGAAGCCGGAATCTGCCGCTACTTGAAGAATGTAGGGTTTCTGCTGTCGTGATTTCCAGGAAAAATTAATATTTTTGGTTTTGTCAAAGGTCAAAAAAAAGCGGTTTGTCCCCGGAGAGGTGAGGGTGAATTCTTTTTCCTGAATACTGGTTTTATTTTTATCGATAACCGCAAGCTGGTTTTGGTCGATCTTTTTCCCGTCAACTGTTGCAGTACCGTCCTGGATATTAAGCTTCAGCTGGTCTTTTTTTGCCGCAAGGTTAAGGTTGCCCTTGCTGGCGCTGATTATCTTGTTTCCCGCGGATATCTTAATCCCCGTAGTCGCCTTCGCGCTGATAGACCCCCGTGAGAAGTCTATGTTAGCACTTCCCTCGGCGAGGCTGAGAAGTATCAGGGTATTCTCTTTCAGTTCTATTTCTGACCCGTCGGTAAGTTTAATGATTGATGATGAGTCCGCTTCGGTACGGATAGAGTCATAGTTGTAGACCGTATCCTGGCTGGTGACATTTTCCCATATAACTTCCCCGGAGTACTTTCTCTGGGCAATTTTCTTTTTATAGGTTATCGTACCGATTTTTATCCGCTTTCCCCCTGAGACACGGGCAGTGAAGTCGTGGTAGAGGGCCGCAGAGGCGCCTGCAATGATTACGGTGCTGATGCCGACTACTATAATATCTTTAAGTGCAAATCTCATGATTATTTTTTATCGCCGACTATCTCATATTTTACTTCCGCTTCATCAGGATCAAAGCTGTCCAGGTCTTTATGTTCTATACCAAGGAGATCCCGAAGTTGGGCAAGAGTTTTCAGGGAATTCGGGTCATCTTTTCGCCCGATTACCGCATATATCTGCTGGGCCTCTATCTTCCCCTTCACCTTTATCTCTTTCATTTTTTCTACATGATAGAGATCGGGTACCAGCATGAGTGAGTCATGAGAGATCAGTATATCGGTACCGAAGGGCTTGTTCAGGGCCTCAATTCGTGAGGCGAGGTTAACCGCGTCACCGATAACAGTATACTCCATTTTGTCCTGGGAACCGATCTGGCCGACCAGTGTGGGGCCCGTATTGATACCGCAGCCTATCTGGATCAAGGGCTTTTTAGGGCCGCCCCGGGTTTTGTTGAAGTCCATAAGGGCTCCCCGCATCATAAGGGCTGAGTTGACAGCATTTTCCGTATCATTGCCATGGGAAACAGGAGCCCCCCAGATGGCCATAATGGCGTCACCGATAAATTTATCAACGACACCCTGGGTAGCATTGACGCAGTTTACCATACGGGTCATGTAGTCATTGAGAAACTCAACAACTTCTTCAGGTTCGAGTGTTTCTGAGATGGCGGTAAAGTTTCTGATGTCGGAAAAGAAAATGGCTACATCCTTTCTTTCTCCCCCGAGCTTTATTTCGTCTCTCATTACCTTCTCGGCAATTTCCTTGTTTACAAATTTACCAAAGGCATCTTTGATTTTTTCCCGTTCTCCGAGACCCTTTCCCATGTGTATAAATGATTCAGTAAGCTGTCCAATTTCGTCATTTGAAGTTTTAACGATATCAATATCGAAAATTCCCTGTTCTATCTGCTTGCTCGCATATACAAGGCGTTGAACCGGTCCGGTGAGAGTTTTTGCAAAGAAGTAGACTATGAGTATTGCAATGACCACGACAATAATCGTAATGTACATGTTACGTCTCTGTATCCGGCTCACCGCTTCAAAGGCCTTTTTTTCATTGACCGTTGAGATAACACCGCTGTTGGCAAAGCCTGTTTTCTTATACGAGGAGATATACCAGATACCCTGCTCATCACTATACCGGGTCTGTCCGTTATCAACCGGACTGGTCATCATCATCTGTACGATGGGGAGCTGCTTAAAGTTTACCCGTGATGAAACGAGAGCGCTGTTGTAATGGGCAATCAGGTCGCCGCTTCCGTTAATGATAAATGTCTTTGTGATACCCGGTTTGCTGACTGCCTGGTTGAACCGGTTAACGCTGACAAAAATTATAAGAATTGATGAAGCCTGTGAATCACTTTTTTTTACATAGGGGACGCA
>CAZPEK010000140.1:0-8851 GCA_964585555.1 uncultured Leptospirales bacterium
CAGGGAGAGCGTTTCCCTGAAACTGACTTCTATAATATACCGATTAAACCTGTTTTGAATGATGAAGGGAAGGGGCTTGTTATTTCTGTAGAATTTCCGGGGCGTGAAATTTTTGCAAAATTATGGGAAGTGACGATAGGACGAATAACTCTTTTTTTGATGGATACCAATATTGATCAAAAAAGCCTGCAAGACTGCTCAATCACTGATCAGCTTTACGGTGGTGACACAGAAATGCGTGTCAAACAGGAAATAATGCTCGGCATTGGTGGAGTACGGGCATTGAAGGCAATGAAAAAGAAAGTAACAGTATACCATATGAACGAAGGGCATGCGGCGTTTCTTTCCCTGGAAAGGATACGTGATGCAATAGAGCAGGAAGGTATGACCTTTGCTCAGGCCCTTGAATTTGTGTCAGCCAGTAATGTTTTTACAACTCATACTCCGGTGCCGGCAGGTAATGATCGTTTTGATCCAGAGATGGTACATGCATATTTCTCTTCCTTTTACAAAAAACTTGGTCTTAGTCAGGAAGAATTTCTTGCCCTGGGAAGAGAAAATCCCGCTGATAAAAAAGAAAGCTTTTGTATGACTGTTCTGGCACTTAAATGTGCAGCCGGTTGTAACGGAGTTTCAAAGCTTCATGGAAAAGTGTCACGGAATATGTGGAAGGGGATCTGGCCGACTCTTCCTGAGCATGAAGTGCCTATTGGTCATATTACTAATGGTATCCAGATTCTTTCATGGACTTCCGATGAGATGATGAGACTTTTTAACCGTTACCTGGGGCCGCGGTGGATAGAAAATCCCACTGATGATTCAATATGGAAAAATATAGATGATATACCAGACTCTGAATTATGGCGGACCAGGGATCGTTCCAGGGAACGTCTCGTAGGCTTTGTGCGTAAAAAGCTTAAGGAGCAGCTGCTTGCCCGTGGACTCCCGATGAAAGAGGCAGAGCGTTCAAATTCTGTTTTTGATCCTGAAGCTTTGACAATAGGATTTGCCCGAAGATTTGCGACGTACAAAAGGGACACCCTTATTCCCCGTGATTTAAATCGACTAGTAGCTCTTCTTCGCGATAAAGAGCGGCCGGTTCAGATAATTTTTGCTGGTAAGGCTCACCCCAGGGACAATATGGGAAAGGAGCTTATTAAACAGGTTATTCATTTAAGCAATGATGAACGGTTTCGCAATAAGATTGTTTTTCTCGAAGATTATGAAATTAATATCGCCCGGTACATGGTGCAGGGGGTTGATATCTGGCTCAACAATCCTATCAGG
The DNA here is from genome assembly GCA_964585555.1 of uncultured Leptospirales bacterium. GTDB lineage: Bacteria > Spirochaetota > UBA4802 > UBA4802 > UBA5550 > CAZHNW01. The sequence goes on from CAZPEK010000140.1 coordinate 1,288, forward strand.
CCTAAAGAGGCTGCTGGAACCAGCGGGATGAAATTTCTGCCCAACTGCGGTTTGAATATCAGTGTCCCTGACGGGTGGTTGGATGAAGCCTATACCGCTGATAATGGATGGGCAATTGGAAAGGGTGAAGAATATGATGACCATGCCATGCAGGATGAGGTTGAAAGCTGGCATCTTTATAATATTTTGGAGAAGGAAGTTAAGCCTGCGTTTTACAACAGGGGAATTGATGGACTGCCCCGTGAGTGGCTTTCTAAAGTCAGAAAATCAATGCAGACGTTAACACCGGTATTTAATACCAACCGGATGGTAAAGGATTATACCGAAAAGTATTATATCAATGCTCATCGAAATTATAAAAAGTTTTCGGAAGATAACTTCGCGATTGCAAAAAATATTGCTGAATGGAAGCAGGAAATCAGGTTGAAGTGGCATGAGGTTTCAATCGATAAAATCAATTTTAACCGGGAAGAAGAAATTAAAGTAGGCAACAAGGTGCGGGTTACCGCAGAGGTTAACCTCGGAGGACTTGATCCGGAAGATGTTCAGGTGGAGTTGTATTTCGGGGCCCTGAACCAGGCAGAAGAGATTGCTGAAGGGGCAGCCCTTCCGATGTCACTGCATAACAAAAACGATAACGGCATGTGCGAATTTGTCGGACAAATGCTCTGTCTGAAGTCCGGCAGGTTTGGATTTACTGCACGGGTTATTCCCCGCCACCCCGAAGGGGTGAGAAAATTCGATCCAGAATTTTCAATAAAATGGTGTTGATTATCCGGCAGTAGTTAATCAGTCACTGAAATTATAGTGTTTACGTACCGGAGAGATTACTTTCCATGTACATGAGAGCCCTTTGGGGAAGGTGACAAAGTCGCCTTTCCCAAAGCGTACTTTTGTTCCGTCTTCTGTTGTAACTTCAACATTCCCTTCCAGGAGATAGCACTCTTCAGTTGAATCATAGTGCCAGTCAAATTCAGAGGTTTCTTTTTCCCAGATTGGCCATGCGGTGATCTTTCGGTTTTTTAAATCTTCCTTTTCGATTTGAACAATTTTTATGTTCATAATAATCCTTTTGTGTGGTTTTGTGATGTTTTTTAATAAATAACTGGACTTTACAGCTAAAAATAAGCTAATTGGCCTCATTCCAGGTTAACTTTTATAAGTTGACAGTATTCTAACACCATGAGATAAACAACAGATTTTTTTGAAAAAGGCTATGGCAACCAGAATTTTAGAAAAGATATTTTCACTCGCAGTCTTCAGAGGAAAAACCCTGCTTGCAGTTATGGGGGGCCTGACGATAGTACTGGCCCTTTTTATTCCTAATCTGAAGATCTCTTCCTCTCAGCGGGACCTTATTCCTGCTGATCATGAAGATCAGGCACGCTATCTTGCCTTCATGAAAGAATTTGGCTTGTCGGATAATCTGATAGTTGTCCTTGAAGGTGAAACCTCGACCCTGAAGGCTTCCTCTGAACTATTTGCCCGGGAATTGAAAAAGGAAACCAAATGGGTCAAGTCGATACACTACCGTATGGATATTGACTTTTTAATGAAGCAGGCCCCCCTTTATATCCCTGTTGACAAGTTGAAGGACGGCCTTTCCTTCCTTAAAAAAAATAATAATTCAATTAACCAGCTTCGCCACACCAATAATATCTACAGTCTTCTTAAAATGATGGATCAACGTATCCGGCAGGTACCCACTGATGCTGATCAGGAAATGGCGGTACTGGCCCTTGAAAGTATAAACTATCTTTTTGAAGAATGGAAAGCCTGGATTGTTGACCCGTCACATAATAAAATCGGACCCATTGAAGAACTTCTCGTGCAGGGGAATGAAACTACTGACATGATTAGAAGTGAAGGCTATCTTTTTTCCCGTGACTTCAGCATGCAGTACCTTCTCGTGCAGCCTGGATCTTCAAATGATGATATGACCTATCTCGAACCCTTTATGGCGGCCATGAGGGGTGCCTGTGACAGGGTTTTTAAGCATTACCCGAACCTGAAGGGAAAAGTAAAAGTGGCCTTTACCGGCATGCCTGCCCATATATATACTGAAACAGAGACAATTTTTTCCGATGTTGGGAAAGCAGGACTGGTTTCAATTATTTTTGTGGCCCTGATTCTTCTTTTCGGTTTTGGCTCACTTCGAAAAATGATTATCGGTGTTGTTCCCCTGGCGAGCGGGCTTATCATTACTACCGGTTTGATTTCGCTGACCCTGGGGAAACTGAACCTGATCAGTTCATCTTTTCTTGCGGTGCTTTTTGGTATAGGCATAGATTTTGGTATATACCTGATTCGCAGAACTGAAGAAGAGCTGGGTAACGGGTTCGCTCTTGAGGATGCGGTACACAAGGCCGTTGTTATAACCGGAAAGGGAATCGTTACCGGCGGACTCACTACAGGTTTTGCATTTCTGGCAATTTCATTTTCTGAATTTTCCGGATACAGTCAGCTTGGTATTACTGCCGGTATGGGTATCCTGATTGTCATGATGACAACATTTTTAATGATGCCAGCACTGCTTTTGAACATGCCTATTGAGGCCCGCAAATACGATGTGAAGAAAGTTGAAATTTCCACAAAGGGCCCTCATTCCAGGGAACGCCTGTGGGTTATTGTTGGTCTGTCTATGCTTTTTATTGTTTTCGGTATTTACGGCGCGGCAAAAAACACCCTTGATTATAATGTTTTTAAACTCCTTCCCCGGGATACTGAATCAACAGTGTACCAGGAAAAAATGGAGGAAAAGAGCGACCTGAAGATGTCCTTTGCTGCTGTTACCACAAAAAACATGACTGAATTGAAAAAGCTGACCAAAAAGATATCACAGTTAAAGGAAGTCAGCAAGGTCGAGTCATTCGCCAGGCTGCTGCCCGATAGACAGAAGGAAAAAATAAACCTGATTTATCAGTACCGCCGCTATCTTAATAATTTCAAGATCCCCTATATCAGGGGGGAGTACCGGGGAAGTGATTACCTGACTCTTCTCGGAAGTCTTACCTCATTCTTTGAAGATGCCCAGGAAAAAGCCTTTGCAGGGGGACAGAGCAAGCTGGTAAAGCCCCTTGAAACACTTATTAATAACATGTATTTTATAGAAGAAAATTTTACTGGAGAGAAAAGGAGCCAGGCACTGTTGAGAACCAATGCCTTTGAAAAAGAGCTTTTTAAATCTATTGAATTTTTGACTACCCTTGTGCAGGACTGGCTGAAGGTTAAAGAGCTGAAAGAAGAGCATTTTCCCGAGCAGATGTTAAAAAGATTGAAGAGTTCAAAGGGTAACTACGTCGCCTATGTTTTTCCTAACGGGTCAATATGGAATGTAGATTTTCTCGATACATTTGTGAAAAAGTTAAAGGAGATTAGTCCGGACGTAACGGGATTTCCGGTAACCCACCGGGTCTATGTACGCCAGGCGGCCGACGCTGTAGTTCAGGCAATGTTTTATTCTTTGATAATTGTACTGATTCTCCTGTTCCTTGATTTTAAGAAGCCTGCCGCAGTGATGCTCGCTTTGGTTCCCCTTGCCGTGGGGTTAATCTGGATGCAGGGGGTTCTTTATGCCATGCATGTCACGTATAACGTTGCTAATATCGCGGGCCTTCCTCTGTTGCTTGGTCTTGGGGTGGTCTATGGTGTTCATATTGTACATCGCTGGCTTGAAAAGCCTGATCATACCGCCTTTATCGCATCAAGGACAACGGGCCGCGGAGTTTCCTTTGCTGCTCTGACTACTATTACCGGACTTTTCAGTATTGTTTTTGCCCGTCATGGGGGCGTGTCGACTTTTGGAATTATTTTGCTTGCCGGTATTTCTCTCTGTCTACTGTCGGCCCTTGTCGTTCTTCCGGCAGTGATAGATTTGATATTTATGAAAAAAAAAGAGGGAACGAAAGATGAATAAAAAAAGGTATACTTTAATAATAACCGGGGCATTTCTTTTCGCTACAATGCTGCCCCTGGGGCACTCTCTGCAGGAAAGTGGATATGCTGAATCAAAGATTTATTTTGCCATTGTTTTTCCCGGCGGACCAGACCCCCAGGGAGAAGGTAAAAATATTTTGAATCAGTTTCTCGGCCACCTGTCAAAGATGACCGGCATCAGTTCTTCGCGTCTGACGGGGCAGTATTTTAACAGCCTCTCAACTGCCACCAGTTATATCAGGCAAAATCGTAACTGCTTTGTTATGGCATCCATTGGTTTTTATGCCGCAAATAAGAGAAGCCTGAATCTTGTTCCCCTTACCAAGGTTTCAATGGAAGGAAGTGACCGTGAACAGTTTTTTCTTCTCGTGAAGAAGGGAAAATACCGAAATCTAAATCAGCTCCGGGGCAAAGTCGTATCAGGTAATGTTTTGTATGAGAATCCAAGATTTTTGAATAAAATTGTTTTTAAGAATAAAATAAATGTCTCTACTTTTTTTAAAATGAAACCTACCCAGAGACCCCTCACTGCAGTACGACGCCTGAGACGAGGGAAAGTTGATGGTGTGCTTCTCAACAGGATGCAGTATAACAGTCTTAAGAAACTGGCTCTTTTTCAACAGATATCTGTAGTCTATTCCTCGCCCTCGTTACCGGCTCTCGGACTTATGATGGTGAAAACTCCTGTAACTTCATCAGTTCAGGAAAAAGTAGTCAGGGCAATGACCGGCATGTGCTCCCTCAGGGAAGGCAAAAAAGTCTGCAATAATTTTGGTATTCAGGGGTTCAAAAGGGTAAACGGCGGTGAGGTTGAAGGTGCTCTCAAATCATATTAAAACTCTATTCTTTTTTCTCCTGATAGCCGCGATTACCGGCTGCAGCTCTTTCTCTCAGCGTGAACTGGAGAAAAGGTGGTTTTCTGCCGGTGAGGCAAAAATTCTTGCCGAGGTAAAAAATAATGGTGTTAACCAGACTGTAAACAGGCTTCGACTCGGCTTGAAGCGTCAGGCGGCGCTTGAAGAAAAGAAAACTTTTATGCGCCATGCATGGTTTATATACCGTAACAACCGCAGTAACAAAAAAGCTGCGTTGACTGCAGCCCGTGCCGTCTATCTTGTTGTCGATGTACTTGATGATAAGGGGGAGGTCTACCAGCTTTCTGAACTGGGATATAAAATTACCCTTTCAGCGGGAGCGGGCATTGATCCTGAGGCAAGTTATTATAATGCCCTGTTTCTTGGATTTATTGTCAGGCAGAAGGGCCTTATGGCTCTCGGCAGACTCAAGGACGTGGTCTCTATGCTTGAAGTTGCAAAAAAGAAGCCCGAACTTGATTTTGGAGGACCCCTGCGTGTACAGGGAATGCTCTTTCTCAAGGCCCCTCCGTGGCCCCGTGGTATCGGTGATCTGGATAAAGCCCTCGAAGCCCTTGAGGCAGCTCTTGAAAAGTCCCCCCGGTTTCCCCAGAATATGATGTTTCTTGCTGAAGCCCTGATCGAAGATGAAGAGTTTGATAAAGCGGGAAAGCTGTTGAAAAAAGTCTCACGGGAACTGAAACCCGGCACCTGGGGTGATGACTATTATAGAATATGGAAAGAGTATATCAAAAACCTTAAGAAAAAAATGAAATAACAGGCTCATATATTGTCTTCCCGTGATGGTGAATGTGGTCCCCGACCCAGGGGGCCACACTCACCATCACGGGAATCTTTTCTTTTTTAAAAGCGCCGGAGGTTACTTTATGTACAGATTAATCGGCTCCTTTTTCTTCCTTTTTATTATTTCTTTAATCTTTTCTCCCCAGGTATCCCCTTCTGACTGGCCAATATACAAGGGTAACATTTATTTTACCGGCAACAATGATGAAGTCATTGTAAAAAATAATAATCTTAAGTGGCTTTTCCAGGGTGATCTTCGGCTTCATAATCCGATAATTTCTGACGGGTATGTCTACTTTATCGATGCAGGGGGGAAACTCTATTCAGTCAATGAAGAAGACGGGCGCCTCAGGTATAAGATACCCGTCAAGGATATCAGCCGCAGGTTCAGGGCCTTCTCCCGGGCCGCGGGAAAGGTGAAGTATCCCCTTATTAAGGATAACATGGTATTTTTAAGTGATCCCATTGCCATCTATGCCTTTAACAAGCACTCGGGCAGGGTAGTCTGGGCGAGAACCGGCATGCGCCAGGAGCGCCAGTCCTTTTCAGGGCCTGCGGGGCACCAGTCACTGCCAATGGTTGACGGCATATATGCGAATCCCCTGGTTCACGGGGATAAGATTATTTACGGAACCCGAAACATGTTTCTTTCCAGAACCATTCGCAACGGCCACGAGGCATGGGAAAACCGGAATGTGAAAACCTACAGCGCCTTTCCGACCTTCTATGACCGGTTTATCATTACCCAGTCAATGAATTACAGTACAGGTGAATATACCATTCACTATATTGACAGTTCGACAGGAAAGGAAGTATGGACAACAGTTATTGGTCGTCCCTTTAAAATTTTTGCTCCGGTTATTTATAATAAAGTTGTCTATATTACCTCGGGGACTAGAATTTACTGCCTCAATAAAGAAACCGGAAAGATTCTCTGGGTAAAGGATATCAAACGAATTATTTCTTCCCAGGTTGCGGTTACTGACCGGTCCCTTCTTTTTATTGCTGACAACAGTGATATTGTGGTATTTGGTACGGCATCACAGAAAATTGAGCGGACCATAAAAGTAGGGGAAAAGTCTTCTCCCTACTATGTCCTTGTTCGTGATCAGATGTACATTGCCTATAATGAAACTAAATCACTAAATGGACATCGGGTTGTGTACGGGCGGGTGCGGGCGGTTAATTTCAGTGACGGAAAAGAGCTGTGGGAGTACCGGACCCCCTTTCCCGGTGTGGTCGGCCAGCCTTCCGCTGCCGGGGGGATTCTTTTTCTTCCTGCAGGGAACTACCTCTACGCCCTTGGCACCCAGTATTACGCAAAGAATATAGACGGGGGTGACGGCTATGCGGTTGTACCCGGTAAGAAAAATGGCATCAAGCCTCCACCGATCCGTCCAGATGAGCTTAAAAAGTCTAAGCCCCTGGCGATGAGAAAAATGAAACTGAGCCTCAGGGACCGGAACAATCTGCCCCTTCAGGGGCACGGGGATATCAGGTACCGGTACCGGGGCAAGACCATGTACCGGGGAAAAGAGCGGGTACCGGGAGATGCAGATATATCGGTACCTGATCGTGATAATGTTGAAATAATTATTGATGTGCCGGGGCATATCCCTGAAAAGATAATTATTGGCAAAAAAGACGGGCAGAAAAAAGTTGTGTTAAGGAAGATAAAGAAAAATCAGAATTTTGTGGTGCGCAATATACTCTTTGAATTAAACAGGGCCTACCTGAAAAAATCTTCCCTGGATATAATCGGGCGTCTTGTCAAAATCATGAAGCAGAATCGTGACCTGAAGCTGGAAGTTCACGGACATACCGACGCTACCGGAACTTCCCTTCATAACCAGAAGCTATCAGAACGCCGGGCTGACGCGGTTGCCGCCTACATGATTAAGCGGGGTATCTCGCCTGAACGTCTGAAGGTTGTGGGATTTGGTGAAAAAAAGCCCATCGGAGACAATAAA
>CAZPEK010000141.1:0-8789 GCA_964585555.1 uncultured Leptospirales bacterium
TTTCCCGTTCTTAGTTGCTTTCATAACCTTTGGACTTGCAAGTACTCCAGTAGTGGCAACAGTAAGAGCGAGTAAAAATACTACATAAAACTTAGCTGCTTTTTTCATCCTATAACCTCACTCGGCTTATTTAAATAAGAGGATATGTGAACCCCCCGCAGAGGTCCCCCTACCCCCTCTTTAGGATTATGACTGTAAGCACATATACAAAAGTATTAATAAGCGGTCAATTAAGTTTTTGATATTTTTTTAAGCAGCCATCACTATTCCGAACAGGCTGTTGCTGAAGGAAAGGCTACCTCTACAACATCAGAATGATTACTCAGACGTCCCCCGTCCCATGATGCTGCCCAGAAATAAAAAGTTGCATCAGAGCTCGACGTAACCTTATTATTTGGATTTGGCACCCCGAGATAGACGGGCATCCAGAGATAGAGGGTGCTGTAGTAATCAAAATCCGTGATGGGTGCCGGATCATCTGAAGTTACGTATAGATAGTAGTTGAGGAAGTCACCATCCGAGTCTGACTCACAATCATCAACAGTATACACACAGGTATCATCGCTTTCGTCATCGGGAGTCGGGGTGCCGTTAAGATCTTTCAAGCACCCCACATCAAACTGCACTGTATATTCACAGGTTTCATCATTGTTTACTGCAATACAGGGGGCCTGGGGCCGGGTTTTCCCTTTGATCAGGTTAATGTTGTTATAGTAATCTTCAGCTACCGGATCATCCAGGCATGAGAATGCCTGAAACAGCATCACCGGGCAGAAAATTAAAAAAATTATTCTTTTAGCAACTATCCCATTCATTGCTATAAGATACTTAAATGGTTTGACAGAAAGCAACTATTTTTTAATTTCTTCACGTAGCGTCTATTGAGTCCCCGCAGGTGACCAAAAGACTCTACTTAAAATAAGTTTTCAAAAAGGAAGTTAAGGCAATGCCCATCACACCGGATATTCTCTATGAAGACAATCACCTGGTAGGGGTCAACAAACCGGCGGGGGTCCTCTCCCAGGGAGACGGATCAAAGCGGGAATCCCTCCTCGACGCAGTGAGAGAATATATCCGCGTCAAGTACCAGAAACCTGGAAATGTATTTATCGGCCTGGTACACCGCCTTGACCTTCCGGTTACGGGTGCCATGATTTTTGCCCGAACATCAAAGGCAGCCCGGCGCCTTCACCAGGAGTTTCTTCATAAAAGAACCCGCAAATTCTACCTTGCCCTGGTACAGGACAAGGGGGCCCTGAAAACCGGCTGGCAGCTCCTTGAGGGATACACCCTGAGAAAGGGAGACCGGACAGAAATTACAGCTTCCCCGGTGAAGGACGCCCAAAGTGCCATCCTTAAATATTTAAAAATTGCCATGCACAGGGACTATTCACTGCTCTTGATACAACTTGAAACAGGGCGAAAACACCAGATACGGGCTCAGCTTGCCCACGAAGGATACCCCGTACTGGGAGACCGACGCTACGGATCTCACGCAGAGACCGGGAATGCAATAGCGCTTCATGCCTGTTTTCTCAGGTTCAGGCATCCAGTCAGGGACGAGAACATTACATTAACCGCCCCGCTACCGGAGGTCTTCCTTCAAATGTTCCCCGGTGTGAACAAACTTGAAAAAAATATTATTGACAGCATTGAGACTGCAATATCAGGGTAAATTCGAAATGAGTCAAATTACAGCAGGCTATGATCTCCAGAATAATCACATTTATCATAATCCTCCATCTCTGTCTCCCTGTTTCAATGGTCGCTGCCGGCGAGTATACTCTTTACCGGCACCATTCGGGAAAAATAACCATTCACAACAATCTGTCTCAGGATGACCAGAGCCTGTTCGTCATGGAACATTCCCTGAGCCCCCTCCTCTCTCAGGTTGGAACAGGCCTTTCCCTTTTTACGACAAGTGTTCTCTATGCAACCGGGTACGATGAAGATCATCTGATCGAAGATTTATATAAACATGTGACCATTGATCATATATCGGGAAATACCGGCTCTGGGATCTATGCGGGGGAAATGCTGCTCCTCCTGGGAACCCTCTCAGCGTCTCTTTTTAATTATAGTTTCGGCTTTAACAATGACCTTCTTGCAGTTATACCGATTTTCCCTGTAGAAGTATCCGCAGAAGGAACAACCAGTACCTACGGCAAGAGCGAACAGCAGATACGGCTTCAATTCGGCATTTATTTTTACTTCAGCCGGGACTTTTAACTCTGCCAGAGTCACATTAACACAGCAAAGATTCTCACTTTAAATTTGATGCGAATTGAAGTGAAAACTGGCTTGACAGAAATACCGTTTCTACGGTTAAAATAAAAATTGAGTAATCGGAGTTAGTACATGGACAAAGCAACTATTACACGAGAAATAAAACTTTTTGATGCAGATTCCCTGGAGTACAGCGGTTCCATTGTTGTAACGGGAAAAGACTGGCAGTATGAAAACTGCACTCACGATGACCTTCAATCAGTTACAACCGGTATGCCGCTGAAAGCTGTTCTGGCAAACCTGATTATCTTTAACCTCGTATATGACGACATATACACAACAGATGATGTCTGAGGATCAGATTGAGACCATTTGATAACAACAAAATAGAAAAGGTTACAAATGACTGAAAGCACAGATACAGACTTCAGTTCTCTCTTTGATGATGAACCGGAAGAGTCTTCACCGGCACAGACTGATCGGCCGGCAGATAATTTCACTGAAGACGTTGATGATCTCTTCTCTTTTGACGAACCGGAGAAAACCGGCACTCCGGTGAAACCTGTTGATTTTGAAGCAGGCGCCACTCCCCGGGGAACCGCCCCGGCAGTTCAAATACCGCCTGCAGATATTTCCCGCCGTTCATCAAGGGACTTTGAACCTGACATGGACGCGGTATTGATTACCGCCCAGTCCTCGATGATCATTGAAGGAATGAAGTCCATGACTACGGGACAGTACACTTCCCGGGACCTTCCGACCTATACCGAGGCGATTAAGGGTATCGAACTCTACATAACCATTCTCGCAAGAAACCCCAACAGCTACCACAAGCTTTCACACATCATATCAGAAGATATCGACTGCCGCGAAGTAGAACGCCTTGCCTTTCAGCTCTATAAAAACAAGCATGGGGAAGAACCGGGAACCGACGCCCACAAGATGATGGCCTACGAACTCTTCAGAGACCGCCTCAAAAATGCCTACTACAAATCACTTATCAGCGCCACCATGGTGGGGATGAAAAAATACTTTCTTCTCAGCAGGGGCCTTGATGAAGAGAAGGTCCTGGAAATTACCCTGCGACAGGATAACTCCCTGAAAAACGACATCGTACAAATCAGTCAGCAGATCAACATCGCCCTGAAGCTCCTCAAGCAGGGAAATGCAGAGATTAACCGGGGCATGAAAGGCAGGGACATGAACATGTTCATCATCAAGGCGAGTCAGATTCTTCAGCACTACTACATGGTTCTTGGGAAAAAGGATAATGCAATCCATTTCCAGCGTATTCACGAGAACTACAAAAATTATTTTATCGTCAGGGACTAATCAGAAAGCAGGGGTTCAACAGTTCTGTAAATAACCCGGTCAGCAGTAATAATTGCATCTTCTGTAAGGGCAATGGTTCGGGAAGTTACCGCAAGAAGCCCCTCATCGGAAAGTTTTTCCACCGCCTCCCCCACGGTCACTGGAATTTCCTGCCCAAAGACTGCCTCAAAGTCAGCAACACGAATGCCCTCCAGGAGACGAAGTCCCGTCATCAAAAATTCTACCATGCACTGGTCCCTGTTTCTGATATCTTCACTCCTTGCAACGTCACCACCCTGAAGCCAGACCTTGAAATCAGGTGTATTAGACCACCGGCGGTTCATAAGAAATGAATGGGCTCCCGGACCAAACCCCCCATAGGGCTGATAGCGCCAGTATTTTAAATTATGCCGGGACTCCTTTCCCGGGACCGCGTAATTTGATATTTCATAGTGACGGTACCCCCGGCTGGTAAGTTTTCTTCTTGTTTCAAGAAAGGATTCCCCTTGATGCGCTTCAAGCTTTTCGTCTTCTTTCATGCGTCTGCTGAGAGGGGTACCCTCTTCTATCGACAGCAGGTACACCGAAAGATGGGGGGGGAAGTATGCAAGTATTGTATCAAGCTGCTCCAGGTATGCCCCGGTATCATACCCCGGAATACCGGCAATAACATCAAGGCAGAGATCGATACCCTTTACGGAAAAATAATCATCAAGAGTCTCGGGAGTGCAGACTGATCCCTGCCTTCCTATAACACGATGGGCCCGGGAATCAAGCGTCTGAAGGCCCATGGTAACCCGGGTAAAACCGAGATCAACCAGTTCGCGGAGCCGGGACGCATCAGTGACCCCGGGATTAGTCTCGATGGATATTTCACAGTTCTCTTCGCGAAGAGCATTTTCGTCAATAGCAGCAAAAATTTCGCCAAGCATTTCAGGGGGAAGAAGCACCGGTGTTCCACCACCGAAGTAAATGGTGTCGACAGAGAAACTTCCTTTACCGAGCATTTCTTTTATCTCTTCGGATATCCGAGCGGTAAATGCCCCGGCGAGAGACAAAAAATCATCCCGCCCCTTTACCGGGATGGAATAAAAACTGCAATAATCACATTTTTCATGGCAAAAGGGTACATGTATATAAACTCCTGTTCTCATTCCGATGAAGCGGTCGACCGCCGGTACTGAATATGCTTCAAGGGCTTCGGTTCCAGTCTTCCATTCAGGCAGTCACCAAGAAAATTCAGGGATTCATCGGTATTTGAAAAACTCATGAGTACTGTTCTGCTGCCTCTCTGCAGCAGTGCGGGAAAAGGATTGGCTGTGCAGACCAGTACAGCCCCCATCCCCTTTTCCCGGCAGGTTTTCAGAAAAAGCTCAATCTTTGCTTTTTCCGGTTTATAAAATCCATAGTAGGCGACGGTTTTTTTCTTACCGGTGTTAAAAGCAGCAATATCCCCGAGAGAACTGACAAAGATATTTTTTCCCTTACGGGCTATTCTCTTTTTCAACCCGTATTCTTCCATGTAAAAAACACGACGGGTATCACCGGGGGGATAAACATTCTGAAGATTACCGGCGTAACATATTGACCGGGAGCTAATCTTTCTGTTCAACTCCCGGGCCCCTTCAAGGAGCTTTACTTCATCCCGGGTAAAGAGATACTTCCTTCCCTCTCCACTCTTTTCAGAAGGATTCATGATGCCGTAACGCATCTTCATTTCCAGAATACGGCGTACACTCTGATTAAGCCGTTCTTCTGTAAGAGTCCCGTCCCGGTAGGCTGCCGACAGGGTCTTATAAATATCTTCAACATTCTTTCCATGAGAACTGATGAGAATAATATCAGTACCGGCAAGAACAGACTTCAGGGCAGCCTGCCCTATGTTTAAATTTTTAGCAATCGCATGCATCTCAAGATCATCGGTAATAATGATACCGTCGAAGCCCATTTCATTACGGAGCAGCTCCGTTAAAATTTTATATGAAACCGTGGCGGATTCCATGGTTCCGAGAATCTCCGGATAGGCGATATGAGCAGTCATGATACATTCCACATCATTTTTTATCGCCGCACGGAAGGGAGCCAGTTCAAGGGCCCGAAGGCGGTCCATGCCAAAACGGATAACCGGAAGAATAAGGTGAGAATCCTTGTCCGTATCCCCATGGCCGGGAAAATGCTTCGCCACGGCAATACATTTTGATTTCTGGAGCCCCTGTATATAGGCCACACCAAGGGCTGAAACATTTTTCACATCAGAACCAAAGGACCGGGTGTTTATTACCGGATTTTCAGGGTTGTTATTTACATCAACAGAAGGGGCAAGATTCATATTGATTCCCCCACGGCGCAGCTCAATGCCGAGAATTCGCGCCCATTCATATACCAGGTCGTCATCACCGACAGCACCGGCAGCCATATTCCCGGGAAACTGGGTCACGCCTTTGGTGATTCGCTTTACCTTTCCCCCTTCCTGGTCTATAGACACGAAGAGGGGTATACCCGAATATGCAGCCGAAGCAGCCTGATAGGCATCAACAAGGCGTCGGATTTTTTTACTGTCGTTTCCGTTGTAGCCAAAAAGAATTATCCCTCCGGGGGAGTACTTTTTCATAAGTTGCTCACTGGTTTTTCCGAAACCGCCCCCCGGAAGTGCAAACATGAGCAACTGACCTATTTTCTGTTCAGGAGTCATTTTCAGAATATGGGAGTCCGCCTCATCGAACATGTTTTTCCTGCCGCAGGATAAAGAAAGGGATACAGCAAGAAGAAGAACCAAAAGCATGCTCCCCTGTTCCCCTCTACCGTGTATTGCTGTTTTCTCTGACCGCCGGCAGACAGACTTAAACTTCCTTTTTAACTGTGTCATTTGATTATTATCCCCGGAATGTATATAATGTTGCCTGAGAGTTGTATTGTGGACAACTCTAAAAATGCTCATTCATGTATTCCAAAATAAAAAAAGTGGTTTTTTCTTATGCTTGTGACCACAAGAGAGCTTGAAATGTAGTTATTAGAAGCCCCTTTATTGTACAAAAATTAATATTTTACCAGAAATATCTTATTCCAGTTAACTTTTTCAGGCAATCAATTACAAGCTTTTTATAAAAATTAAAATTTAGTTATTGATTTTTAGTAATTAATAAAATATTTTTGTAGACTCTATGATCAATCCTATTCTAATAGCATTAAGGAAAAAAATTTTAATATTAAGATAATCAATCATCTGATGGTTACCAATAATCAAGAATTAGGATTTCTGGACAGCTACAAGGCTGACACCTCGATAATACCACAGGTTATAGACCAACTCATTGGTGACCTGCGAAAATCAGGTTATCCCCAGGGAGATATCGACGAAATCGTCCTCTCAATGGACGAGTCGGTTACCAATGCAGTTCAGGAGACCCTGACCAAGAACAGGGCACGTCCTCACCGGGGAGAAACCAGGGATATTACCATCCGGTATACAATAAACCCCGTTGAATTTGACGCTACTATTATAGATCATGGCAAGGGACTCGATCTTTTCAATATACTCCACTCAGTTCCCGACCAGGAATCTCAATCTTACCACGACCAGATTGTCATCTATGCCACCGAATCAGAAAGAAACAAAATAAAGGTACGAATCAATGGCGAAGAAATCCCCCTCAAGGGAATCGGCGCCGGCCTTAAAATAATCCTTCATTTTATGGATGCAGTGACTATTGACCTCATCGATAAAGAAAAGGTACTTTCAAGCTCTGTGTCAGAACATACCGACGGGACAATTCTTAACATGAAAAGAAAGCGCCGCTACCAGTAAGCGGTGAGATTATATTTTTACCAGGACAACCAGCTTTCATGAAAAACAAATCAGGAATTCCCCTACTTCCCTATAAAAATCCCGATTTCCTCAAATCCCGGGAAGCCCGTACCCTCCGTATTCTCAGTGAATATGTAGAGCCTGAAACCCGCTTTGAAGAAAAAGATATTCGTCATACCGTGGTATTCTTCGGTTCTGCCCGTCTTAAGCCCGACAACACATATTATATTGCCGCCGAAGAGCTGGCTTATGAGCTGACAAACCTGAGCAGAGACCTGAAGGCCGAAATAGACAATGAATTTTATATTTGTACCGGCGGCGGTCCCGGTATAATGGAGGCGGCAAACAAGGGAGCCCGGAGGGGAGATGCGAAAACTATCGGATTGAACATCGAACTCCCCCATGAACAGGGATGCAACGAGTTCATCACTCCCGAACTTAATTTCGAATTCAATTATTTTTTCATGAGAAAACTCTGGTTCCTCTACCATGCAAAGGCGATTGTCGTTTTCCCCGGGGGTTTCGGCACCCTTGATGAACTTTTTGAAACCCTGACCCTTGTTCAGACCGGAAAATTGGAAAAGTTTAACCTTCCCATCCTTCTCTGCGATGAAAATTACTGGCGTGATATTGTTAATTTTGATAAACTTATAGAATACGGTGTCATATCAAAGGAAGATATGGACCTGATTTACTTCTTCCAGAACACCGAAGAAGCCCTTGAAATTCTTAAGCCGAGAATGAAAAAACTGATGGAGTATATTGAAAATTATCATGAGGTATAAGCTGCGGATGCGACACTTCCTTACCCTGACCCTCCTCATCGTTTTTTTTATGGGGGGGGAAGTTAAAGCATCATCACGCTTTGACGACGAAGACTATACCCGCTACAGGAATACCCGCTTTCAGTTCAGCCTCCTGGTGCCGAAGTACTGGCGGCGAGAGGTTACAGACCTCGATTATAAGCTCATTATCACCCTCCGAAAAGGAAGAAACGGAATAATAAAAATTACCTCAACAGGGGCTGATCCCCAGGAACTGAGACGATATAACACCATTAGAGACTGGTACCTCACCAGCATCGGCAGCAGAGTCAATAAGATAATAGAAACCGGCAATGTTTCCATAAACCGGGGCGTAACAGGACGCCTCTATATAATTGAGTTTTCAAAACGCCGCAGAAGACTGCTCAGGAGAATACTGATCACCCGTTACAACAACAAAATCCTGGTCATTGAATGCGGGACAACCGTCAGTCAGTTTTATAACTACAACAGCATATTTAATAATGTGATGGGAAGTATCATCTTTAATGAAAAAATAACGCCCCGTAAAGAGCAAAAAGAAGAAGAGCCAGTAGAAAAAAGGAATAATCTTTAATAAGTCCATCTTCGATGGTAATAACATTACATCGGAAGGCTATATCTGTTTTGCTCATTTCTACACC
>CAZPEK010000142.1:0-7692 GCA_964585555.1 uncultured Leptospirales bacterium
GCCTTTTTTCGGGTGATTGGTTGTGCGAGGAAAAGTAAGTCCTCCTGACTTTGGGATGCCTACCGCCGTTCTTTAAATGGGGGTGGTTATGCCGAGGGATTTGTGGTGACCGGTACTGAAAAGGTACGTTGCGGTTATGGAAATGGAGACTGTCTTCTTTTTGATTTTCATCATGATACTTTTGCTGTGGCAGATGGTTCTGAACGTCATCCCAGGGGGTCCCGTGAACTCCTGGAACGTTTCGGCGAAGAACTTTCAGAACGTGACGGGGCTCCTGCCCTTGATGAATTGCAGGAGTATATCAGAAAAATTTATAAACAGCAGAAATATAATTCAAAGACTACTTTCAGCTGTATCAGCTTTGTTAAAGAACAGGATGAGATGCACGCCGCTGTCGCTAATGGGGGTGACAGCATTGTTTTGATACTTGATGTGAATGAAAGAAAGCGTCGTTTTAAAACAGCTGCAGATATGAACTTTGCGGGTAGAAGTATAACTGAAGCGGCGGTTAACCTGATCAGAATAGACCAGGATCGGGATCGAATAATACTCGCTACTGACGGTTTTGCAGATTATATCAGGCAGGTCTTTGGTGTTGGATCTCCCGAAGAATTTGATATACTGTATGATGAATCAGCTGAAAAGGTGATAGAAATTTTAACCGACAGTTTTGAGGGGCTTCAGGACAAAATTGAATATGATGATATAGGCTTTATCATAATTGATCCCGGTAAAAAGAACCTTGGTTTTCCAGTCAGCATTCTGACCGGGGGTACCACTTCTGTTGAAGAAAAGAGGTTCAGCGGGCCGGGTGCTGAAGAGGTGCCAGACCGGTGGCTCATGGAATCGGACTGGCAGGAAAACCGGAAAATAATTGAGAAAGCCGGTATCGGCATAAGCTGGAGTGCGTATAAGGGGAAAGATATAAGCGGTTTAACAAAAAGTGATTGACTGAAAAATATGGGAAATTGAATTTGGTTGGATGTTCAGTCAACTATAAAGGCATTTACTTTGTACATGAAATAAGACTGAACAAAATAATCAAGAGGTTTTTTTAAGGATGAGCGAGAAAAATAAAAGTGAAATCATCAACATCAGAAGATCACAACTGATTAAAGCCGCCTACCAGGTATTGAGCAAAAAGGGATACCATGACTTTACCATTCGTGATATTGCAAAGGAAGCAGACCTTTCGACAGGCCTGGTACATTACTATTTTAAAAACAAGCAGGATCTCCTGGTTTCAGTACTGAAAGAGATAAATGATAATATCAGAAAATTTCTGATTAAGAGCTACAGTGATATTGATGATCCTGCTGAAAAATTGAAAATATTTATGACCCATGCCTTTGAGTTGGGGAATAATGAAGATTATTTTAAGGTTATCTTTGATTTTTGGACCCTCACTAAAACAAGTGATCGAATGCATCGCACAAACAAGAAGCTTCTCAGAGGGTATCGTGATGAGTGCAGAAACATAATTCTCGAGGGAATCGAAAAGGGTGTATTTAACGATATCGAGGTAGAATACACGGTATCGGTAATAATATCAGTCATACAGGGAATGATTATACAATATGTCATCGACCGTGATGCCTTTGACTATGATCAGTACTCAAAAAAGGTCTCTAAGCAGATTTTTAATCTTTTAATAAAAGTGTAACTGTTTTTGCCTGCATGCCAAGTTGCTGCAGGTGTGAGACCTTTCAGGGATTTCCCTGTAGACTGTACATGTGAATTCCCCGGTACTGCAGATTAAATCTGTAATGCCGGAAAGATACAACTTCAGCCTGGCTGAAATTTTATAAGGAGATACAATATGGACTACGAACTGGGAAAATCCTTTGATGAGATTGAAGTTGGTGATACGGCATCATTTTCAAAAACCATCACTGAAACGGATATCACTCTCTTTGCTGCTATTTCCGGTGATTTTAATCCAATGCACATGAATGAGGAGTTTGCCAAACATACTCCCTTCAAAACAAGAATCGCCCACGGGGGAATCCCCCACAGTTTAATCGCCCCTGTATGGGGAACCAAACTTCCCGGCCTGGGGACTGTTGCCCTGGAAATCAAGACACGCTTTAAAGCCCCTACTTACATCGGTGATACCATTACTGCAACAACTGAAGTTCTGGAAAAGCTTGAAGAAAGAAAATGGATCAAGATGAAGCTTACCTGGACAAACCAGAAAGGTGATTTGGTCGGTACAGGAGAAGGACTGGTAATACCGCCCCCTAAGCTCAAGTAAATTGACCTGGCAGTACCATCATGAAGGAGGATAACGATGGAATTTGGATTAACTGAAGAACAAATAATGTTTCGGGATACAGTTTACCGTTTTGCAAAGAATGAGATTGTAGATCTGTGCGAAGAAGCTGACCTGAAGAGTGAATTTTCTTTTGAGCTCTGGAAAAAACTTGGAGAGATGGGACTTCTTGGACTTCCTTTCCCTGAAGAACTGGGCGGTTCTGGTGCTGATGTAGCAACATGCTGTGTAGCTGCTGAAGCTCTTGGCCATGCCGGTGTTGATCAGGGGCATTTGCTTGCTCTGGGAGCTCACACCTATCTCGGAACCGATACCATTTATAAAAATGGAAACGACGAGCAGCGTAAAAAATATATACCGAAACTTGCAACGGGTGAATGGATCTGCTGTATGGGACTGACTGAACCGGGTTCCGGTTCTGATGCCGCCAGTATGTCAACAACAGCGGTGAAGAAAGGTGATAAGTATATTTTAAACGGATCAAAGACCTTTATTACCAATGCGCCAATTTGTAATGTTTGTGTTGTTTTTGCAACCGTTGACAAAAAGCTTGGCAATGCGGGAATTTCAGCATTTATTGTAGAAAAAGATTTCCCCGGGTTTTCAACAGGAGAGCCATTTCATAAAATGGGAGTTAAAGCATCGACCACATCTGAGGTGTTTCTCGATAACTGTGAAGTCCCTGAAGAGAATCTTCTTGGTGAAATCGGTCACGGATTCGCCTATACCCATGAAACCCTTTCCTGGGACCGAAGCGCGCTGCTGGCTCCCTTTGTCGGTGGTCTGAAGTTTATGCTCGAAGAGGCGGCACGTTATGCCCTTGAGCGGGAACAGTTTGGAAAGCCGATAGCAAAATTTCAGGCAATACAGCATAAACTTGCAGATATCAAGGTAACCATGGAGGCGGCAAAGATGCTGGTATACCGTGTAGCCCATGATAAGGATACGGGAAAACCGCTTAACCATATGCATCTTTCGACAGCCAAGGCTTTTGTCGGAGACTGGGGGCTTCAGGCCGCCTCAGAGGCAATACAGGTATTTGGCGGCTATGGGTATATTCATGATTACCCCGTTGAGAGAATGTTGAGAGACGCAAAGCTGGCCCAGATCGGGGGTGGAACATCTGAAATTCAGCGTTTCATTATCTCCCGAATACTCGGTTTCATGTAGGAGGATGCGATAATGAACTATGATCTGAATGAAGAACAGGTGATGATACAGGAAAATTTTCAGAATTTCTGTGCGAAGGAAATCGAACCACGGGCACAGGACCTTGATAAGGCATCAAAAGAAGATGCTGGAAAGATGATGAAGGAAAATATCAAGAAACTTGCTTCAATTGGCTATCTTGGAATGCTCCATGATGAGGCCTATGGGGGTTCAAATAATGACCTGATCAGCCATGTACTGGCAAGTGAAGAAGTGGCAAAGGCATGTGCTTCATCGTTTCTCTCTGCCGGGGCAAGCTGTGGTCTCTTCGGAATGCCGATGAAACTTTTCGGTACAGAAGAGCAGAAGCAGAAATATCTGCCGGGAATAATAAAGGGAGACCTTATTGGCTGTTTCGGTCTGACAGAACCTGAGGCGGGATCGGATGCAGCGGCAGTGAAAACTACTGCGGTGAAAAAAGGTGACAAATGGGTTTTAAACGGCAGCAAGACTTTTATTACCAACGCGACAATCTGTGATGTTGCTATTATATTTGCTTATAATGATAAGGATGCGGGTCCCGGCGGTGGAGTAACATGTTTTATCGTGGACCGTGATACTCCCGGATTTGTGGTCGGCAAGCCTTTTGACAAGATGGGTTTTCGAGGATCTCCCACTGCGGAAATTTTTCTCGAAGACTGTGAAGTGCCTGAAAGTAATGTGCTGGGAGAAGTCGGCAAGGGCTTTATTCAGGCGATGCAGACTCTTGAGTATGGACGCATTGGTATGGCGACCGTATCTCTCGGTATCGCATCAGCCTGTCTCTCTTACGCTAATGCCTATTCAAAGGAACGAAAGACCTTTGGTAAATTTATAAACCGTTACCAGGAAATAAGCTTTAAGCTTGCCGATATGTTTATTATGACTGATGCGGCGCGCCTTCTTATTCTTCAGGCCGCCTGGGCCAAGGATAACGGCCAGGCTGATTCAGCAATTCTCGCGTCATGCGCCAAGCTTTTTACCAGTGAGCATGCGGTAAAATGCGCGAATATTGCGGTCCAGGTATTCGGCGGTTACGGTTACATCAGCGAGTATCCTGTTGAACGGCTTTACCGTGACGCCAAACTTGGTGATATAGGAGAAGGAACCTCAGAGATACAGAGGATTCTTATCGCAAAAGATGTATTAAATAATGTTGCGTCATAACCTTATGGGCACTGATGTGCCCCCGGGGATAACCCGAAAAGATAAATCCTGATCTATAATATCACCTTCCATCAAGGAGGGTGATATTTTTTTTTAAAAAGGTAAGGCAATGATACAAACAGAACTTTGTAAACGACTGAATATAACTGTACCGGTGATTCTCGGGGGCATGGCCTTTGCGGGGGATCATCATCTCGCCGCAGCGGTAAGTAACGCCGGAGGACTCGGAGTTATTGCTTCTGGAAATCTGACTCTCGATGAACTGGAGACTGCGATAAAAAGCTTTAAGAAATTGAGTGATAAGCCTCTGGGGGTGAACTGCTTTATCCGTGATGAAGAGGTAACGGAAAAGGCTGATCTCGCCTGCGGTCTCGGCATTCAGGCCCTTTTCACTGGAATTGGAAATCCAATGCCTGTTATGGAATTTGCCCGCAGGGCGGATATTCCCCTTATTCCGACTATAGCCAGTGTCAGGCACGCGGAATCGGTAATTGAGGCGGGTGCCGATATAATAGTTGCGGAAGGTTGCGAGGGTGGCGGGCATATTGGAAAAATCGGAACCCTTCCACTGCTTCCACAGATTGTGAAGGAAGTCAGGGGCCGGGTCCCGGTCATCGCCGCCGGGGGTATTGCCGGGGGCTCACAGCTGATTGCCTGCCTTGCCATGGGAGCTAAAGCAGTAATGATGGGAACACGCTTTCTTATTGCTGATGAATGCCCGGTCCATGATAAGTTTAAAGAAATGATAATCACATCTGGAAGTGAAGACACAACCATTACGGGGCATTTTACCGGTTTTCCCATGCGGTGCCTTAAGAATGAATTTACCGCAGAGTACCGGCTTAGGGAAAAGGCCGTTCCGTCATACGAAATGTTGCAGTTTGGAAAGGGGAAAATAAGGGCCGGTCTCATTGAAGGAGATATGAACTGCGGATCTCTTCCTGCAGGGCAGGTCGTGGGACAGCTTTCAGAAAGACTTCCTGCTGGAAAAATAATTGAACATATAACTGCTGAAGCAGAAGAGATAGTACGAAGTATCATAACCTTCAATGGCTTCGGCGGGAACGATGCAGATAGTTGACGGAAAAATATGCCAGGAGTGTGGAGAGAAACCGTCAGCGGTTCTCTGTGACGGGTGCGGAAAAATACTCTGTATCGACTGTCGTATCTTTGACATCTGGTGTTACGGCTGCGGCCATGGTGACACCAGGGCTTTCTGTAAAAAATGTTATGATGATCCGGAGATAAATATATGGCGTGCCCCGGCCCGGCCCCCTCAATCCCCCGAAGGGGGACTTTAAGCAGGCAGATGACAGGAAACTTAAGGTGACAAACCCCCTCCAGGGGTGGCGAGGTCCGGGTTATTCAAACGTTATGAGAATGCTCGAGCCGGGGGGAGGGCTGGTGGCTGCATTAGTAAAACAAACTACGAGGTTTGATGATGAAAAAAAGAAATACTTCCTTCCAAATAATTTTTGTAGCCCTTGCGGTAACCATTTTTACCGGTTGCGGGGTTTTTACCAAAAGACTCCCGTCAGGACAGATACTTAAGAAAACACCCGGTGCTGTAGATCATATGGTGACAATAAACGGCGTTGCCTATCACTACGCTGAATATGGGAAGGGTGTTAAAAATGTAGTCATGCTCCACGGATTTGGTTCTTCAACCTATACCTGGGAAAAAGTGGCGCCGGTACTTCAGACGGGAGGCTACCATGTCTGGACTCTTGACATGAAGGGCTTTGGGTGGTCAGATAAACCGGAGGGGGGGAAATATGATCCCTACACGCTGATGGAAGATGTGAATGACTGGATGGAAAAAGTAAAGCTTTCGAATGTAGCCTTTGCAGGCAACAGTCTCGGTGGGGCAATAGCTGTGCTTCTCGCCCTGGAACATCCTGATAAAATTGACCGTCTTATGCTTGTTGACGCCGGCGGGTATCCCATGGACAAACCGGTAATTATTAAAATGGCGAGCATTCCTTTTTCTGCCGAATCAGTCGGATGTTTATACGGACAGTGGATTGTTAAGTGGAATTTGAAAGAAGTCTATTCGGATAATAAGAAAATTGAGAAAAAACAGATCAGAGCCTACTATGACCGTATGCGTACCCGTGGACATATAGACTCCCAGGTAAGTTTAAGCCGAAGCCTTGATTTTAATGACTTTAAAAAGTATATCGCAAGAATACGAAAACTTGATTTTAAGACTCTTATCATCTGGGGGGAAGATGATGCATGGATCTCTTTGAAAAATGTCGGGTACCGTTTCAGGGGGGATATGAAAAACTCAAAACTGGTGGTTATTCCCCGATGCGGCCATATACCCCAGGAGGAAAAGCCAGGGATAACGGCTCGCTATATGCTTGATTTTCTTGACGGCAGGCCCGTTGTTGAAGCCCCGTGGCAGCAGTGGAAGGAAAAGGAATAAGGGCTGCAGTTCTTATTCCTTGATTGTTTTATCTTCTTCTTTTTTCTCTTTTTCAACTTCGGTGATAAGTGATTTCAGATCACCAGCACGGTTTTTTACTGATTCGGTATAACCGAGAATTTTCCCGCTCGCATCATCTATTGCCTTTGCCAGGCGGGCCAGTTCTTCTGCTGTTGTCATGTTTTCATTCATTGAGCCCCGCTGTTCTTCTGTTGCAGCTGCAATGCTTTTAGAAAGCTCATCGATAACGGCTGCCTGGCCGACTACATTGATGATTGCATCAGACTGCTTGTTCATCAGTTCACCGACACTATCCATACGGCGTGTAATCTCATCAAGGAGGGAAAAAATGCCAGAGGTTGACTCCCGGGTACTTTCAACTGTTTTTGATCCTTTTTTAATATCCTGGATTATTGTATTGAGCTGAGTCGAAATTTCTTTTGAATTGTCGGATGTCGCTGCAGCAAGTTTACTGATCTCATCGGCTACAACGGCAAATCCTCTCCCGTGTTCACCGGCCCGGGCAGCCTCAATAGAAGCATTCAATGATAAAAGATTTATCTGGTCGCTGATGTCATTGATGATGCCGACAAAATCAAAGATAGCCTGTCCTCCCTTGTCGATGATATCCATT
>CAZPEK010000142.1:7776-8787 GCA_964585555.1 uncultured Leptospirales bacterium
TTCTCCCCCTCACTGGCCTGTCTTCCCGCCGCATCGCTGATTGATTCGGTTGAAGCGAGAAGTTCTTCAAAAGATGCCGCCATCTTTCCAGTATCCTCGGTCTGGCTTCGTGAGAAAGCGGCGAACTGGTTACCCATGGTGTTGAGCTCTTCACTGACCCCGACCAGTTCGGATGAGACGGAAGTTATGCCGGTAATTATTCCCTTCAGGTGTTCGGCCCGCTTTTCAGAAAGGTCGACTGACTCGGTCAGCCCCTCATTCAGATTTTCAACATCCTTATAGAGACTGGTGATTCTGTTAGAAAGCATACCTGCAACGCCAAGCATCAGTGTCAGAGCGCTGTAGGGAAGAAGCTCTACGCCGCTGGCGGTGCCTCTGGCGATTGCCGTGTCACGGACAACAGTAAAACCGATAAAAATGACTCCTGCAAATAAAAAGAGGCCGTCAATACCGGTAGAATTAATCCGTTCGGCAAAGGTGGGCGGGGAGACTTTAAAAAGCGGGGCAATTTTAGGATGTATATTTTCAGTCATTCTGTTCCAGCTTTTTCGTATATTGTTTGCCCGCACCTCTCCTCCTTTAAAGAGGGGCAGAATTTTATTATTGGACAGTCGATTAAATACTTTAAGCAGATAATACCATGTGTCTCTGAATATTATATATGAAATATAGAAGAGGGCTGGCATCCAGCTGATGTAGAGACTGACGAGTATATTATTAAGGCTGTTGATATCAGGTGCAAAGACCGCTGTAAGAATGAATATTACAGATATAGGCAGATATATATAGTAAAAAAAACGGGCGATTTTTTCTAATATAGTTCTGTGGCTATTAAAATAAAAGTGAAGAAACAGGGTTCCAAGAGGAATAAGAAAGGTTAAAAGAATGTACTCTGTTTTTTTTAAAATAAAAAAGTCATCAAAGAAAAAATATTTAAACTGTGACTTCAGAAAAATATAACCAGCAATATCAAGAGCAAAGACAAAGAAAAAGAGATTTCTTTTTTCGCTT
>CAZPEK010000143.1:0-3866 GCA_964585555.1 uncultured Leptospirales bacterium
AAATATAATCAAAAAACAGGGGAAAAAGAAAAAAGGAAGTCCCCTTCCTCCCCTACAAAACAAAAGTGCTTTCCCCTATATAAAAAAAATATCTTCACCCATTTTCATAATTCGCCTTCAGCAGTATTATATATTCAGTAAATGTTTCAAAGGCCCTTATAACATACATACCCCCTTTCCTGTTGCAGCTGACTGCTTGTCAGTGGGCTGCATTTCCAATAATCCTCTAAGCAGCAGAGGGGCATTCCGAAAGGAATGCCCCTCTTTTGTGAAAAAACCCTGTACAGTTTATTAGGCTGAATTATATGCTGTTACTCATAATAACAGTAACGGTACACATCGCTATGAAAAAATGGATCCAGCAAAAGACAAAACTACTCCTGAAACGCCCGATATTTTCAGTCTCTGATGTTGAATGTTTTCATCCCGAAAAAGAGGTCTCCCATACTTTTTTCAGGCTGAGCACCCAGGACTGGATAAACGTTGTGGCTGTCGATAATGAAGGAAGTTATATCATGGTTCGCCAGCACCGCCTCGGCACTGACACGATCACCCTGGAGACCGTTGGGGGCCTGATTGACGCTGATGAGCCCCCCCTTGAAGCGGCACGGCGGGAGCTCCTTGAAGAGACGGGTTATGCTGCGGGAACCATGCATCACCTGAAAAGCATGGCAGTCAATCCGGCGATTATGGACAACCATATACATGTCTTCTTCGCGGAAAACTGCACACCCGCCTCAGAACAGAATCTTGACGCGGCAGAAGACATCGAGGTGCTTCTCTTTTCCCGTGACAGGCTGGCTGAAATGATACGGTGTGGTGAGATAGACCACTCGATAGCCATCACGTGCCTGACCCTCTACTGGCTCTCATCCTACTGCAGTGACCGGGTAACCCTGTAGCGAATACTTTTTAGCAACAGGGAAAGAGTCTCATTCAGGCTTTACGGCATCTTCAGCACCAGTCTGATAATTGATATCCAGTAAAGGCCCCGGGAAGCAACCGCTTAATAACTGCGCTGATCCTTATCCCAGCTCTTTTTCCCGCTCCCTGAATGCCGCCAGGTCCATGGGACCGTCTATATCATTTTCCCAGCGACAGGCATTTCTGGTGATGACAAAGTTTGATCCCCCATACTCTGAAAGGTCAATCTTATCGATATGTGCAATAATATTAATAAGGGCCGTAGACATCTGGTCCTGGTCAATACACTTGTTTTTAACCTGCCGTACCAGGTCAAAATATTTCATCTTCCAGAGAAGAAAAATAATCTTTGAAAAGTTAGAGGGAGTCAGGGCCTTACGAATATTGTAAAGGAAGTTGACTGATTCTTTTTCCATCAGTCCATCCATGCCGTGATGCTTAATGAGAGCGCCTGAGTTCCCGACGCGCACCTGGGAATCTGTCAGGCCGACAAAATTCTTCAGCTTTCCTTTATTGTTGCCCCGTTTGATAAACTTGATCCGGTGCAGGAGCCAGTTGTCTTTCATATCCTGGTAGCGCACAATACCAAAGAGCATGTTTTTAATAATACCGCGCTGGTCTTTTTCCACTCCCAGTACCTTGCTGTACTGCTCGTGAAGCCATGCTGCATCATCAGAAGTAATCCGGGGCGTATCACCGAAAAAGACATCTACCCGCTGTCCATATTCGATATGGTTAAAGTAAAAATCCTTCCAGTGGCCGCCGATAGAATCAGTCATCTGAAGAACCTTTAGGTTCGGATACCTGCTGACATCAATAACTTCCTCAAAACTTTTTACATCGTTATAAAGATATATCTTATCATATAGAGGCTTTCCGTTTTTTTCTGCGTGAAACACCGCATCAAGAACGTACTGAATTACCGGTTTACCACCGAGTTCGTATAAAAATTTATTATTACCAATATAGATTTCGTCACCATCATAAGACTCGATGATTTCCTGTTTCTTTTTCATCTTGGTCTTTTTATCGACCTTGTCATAGCCCGCGAGAATCAATGCAACAGGGGGCAGACCGGAGGCATCTTTGTTTATTTTTTCAGTAGTTCCCATGCTCAATCACCACACACCAATAATATAAAAAATAACCCTGTAAAAGCATCAGGGCCGGTTACTATCTATAATTCTTTACAATAGTCTGTAAATGCAAGTTATTTTTGTTATTTGCCCTCTCCCTGTAATCGGGTCATATGAACCGATTACAGGGAGAGACCCGCTTTTTTATACAGACTCGTATGCGCCAGCGTTAAATTTTTCAACAAAAGCCTCGCCGTCACGGAGCCCCATGTCAAAGGCCCCCTGGCTTCCTTCCGGGTTGGTATAGTCCCACTTTGCCACGGGAGGCTCTTCAGAGGGCTGCAGGTAGATTCTACCCGGAACCTTCGGCAGAATCTCTTCAGGATATCGGCGCGAAAGAAGAACCAGGGTCCGCCCCGGGTCTTTATCAAGGGCTACAACCGGGACATTGTCAATGATGCCGCCATCAAGCACTGTTCTGCCGTCCCGCTTCATGATGGGCACCACCGGGGGCGTGCATGAAGAATGAAGAAGCAGGTCAGCCAGCTCTTCAACAGTAGAGCAGGAGCTTACGGGAATCACCTCATGTCGATAGCCTATTTTAGATGCCCACCGGGGATGCACCGGGTAGGAAATTTTCTTTTCAAGGGAATAGGCCAGGAGCCCTACAACGGTCCCGCTTCGGGGACCAAGAAAACGGGGGGGCCGTGAAATGAGGACCCGAAGCTCCGGACCGGCAATAATTTTTTTAAAGGCCTTTTCTGTTATTATCTCTAATATGGCACGTCGGTACATGGCGTACTGGGGAAAAGCAGGCTCTTTGCCGAAGAGATTTGAAAGGTAAAAATTTTTCTCATTTTCACCGGTTATCTTTTTAAAGAAATTGAGACCTTCCCGGATTCGACCCCCAAGACTCATAACCGCCATGGTAGCCCCGGCGCTCACACCGGCAATAACGTCAGGTTTCAGCTTAAGGGCAGGTGAAACCACCTCCCAGAAACCGACCTGCCAGAGACAGCGGCTTCCGCCACCGGCAAATACGATAGATTTGAATGGACTTTTTGCAGACATATACTTCCTCACACATAGAATAATTCTGATTATTTATTTTTATTTATAAGGCTTTCACAGGCAAGATTTTGCGTTCCCACTTCATGGGCGGGAATAGAAAGACAGAGAATTTCATCACTGCTGACAGGCTTGAAAATCATC
Organism: uncultured Leptospirales bacterium; assembly: GCA_964585555.1. Taxonomy (GTDB): domain Bacteria; phylum Spirochaetota; class UBA4802; order UBA4802; family UBA5550; genus CAZHNW01. The sequence continues at coordinate 3,213 of CAZPEK010000143.1, forward strand.
AGCTGTTCTGAACTTCCTTTACTCACACTGTAACAGCCCTCTTTTTTTTTCAGCATTTCAGCGATAAAATAAAACCGGCTGAAGTCAGCCCCTATCAGCAGGGGTCTCGGGTGAAAGACAACCTTCCCTTCCGAATTAATAATATAGTAAAATCCTGTTCGGGAAACCCGCCGGTTCTTTATCGTCAAAATAGCATTTCTGTCTTTTTGTATTTCAGAACAGAAAAGGTCCAGCTTTTTGTGAATAGACTCAATAGAAACAACCCCCGTACCGGCACATGAACCGAACAGGCCTGAAACTGCCAGCAAAACAGCCACCACCAGTGCACATCTCATAGTCATCCTCACTCATGATATATTTAACAGTAACTGATTTTAACGGCACCACAGGGACTTTTGTCAAGTCCATTAATGAGAAAGATCATCAGCAAAAATAATCTGCTTGACCGGCAGGAAATACTGAGTCACAAACAGGTTATATCATTTCGAGGAAACTGAAATCTATGACCATTACACCTGTAAGCGCGGTACTGCTTTTTTTCTTCGGATCATTGTGGGGAAGTTTTTTCTATACCCTGGCCATCCGCTTTGTTGACGGCACCATGGAGGCCTCTCCCCGGGAAGCCCTGATGGGACGCTCAAAATGCCCCCATTG
>CAZPEK010000143.1:3876-8784 GCA_964585555.1 uncultured Leptospirales bacterium
CCGTTTTTTCTGGTCCCCCTGTTCGGCTATTTTATAGCACGGGGAAGATGCTCTTCATGCCTGAGAAAAATCAATCCCGCCTACCCCCTCGCGGAAGCGGGCTACGGGATACTGATGGTTCTCTTTGGGGCCCAGTTCGGCATCACCAGTGAGGCAATGGCCTTCTACCTCATTGCCTCACTTGGCATCACCATCAGTGTAATAGATATAAAAGTCATGAGGATTCCCGATGTACTCTTAGGGATAATATTTCTTATCAGTCTCTATCCCCTCATTCTTGCCATGGAATGGAAAAGCCCCCTGGGAGGAATGCTCGTCCTGGGAATAATCTTTCTGCTGATACTGCTCGTTTTCCCCGGATCATTCGGTGGAGGAGACCTGAAGTACGCAATGCTCATCGGCCTGGTTGTCGGTTTTGAACAATCCTTTGTAGTCCTTGAAGTCGCACTGATCACCGGTGCGGTCACGGGCGTGATCTACGGAATCCTTTCCGGCAGGGGGCTTAAAAGCAAGATGCCCTTCGGACCCTTTCTGACCCTCGGCATGATCGTGTCAATGATCTACGGACAGGATATTATCTTGATGTATTACGGTCTGGTGAGGTAAAAGCAGCAGGAAAGAGAAAAGGCTGATTCAAAGTCAAACGCCTGCCCCCCGCCGATGTATACGTATTCAGTTCTAATGTTTCCTGTCGGCCGCCCCCGGAGAGGGGGTATTAAGCTTCTTAACCCCCTTTGGGGGTGGCGAAACTGCTGCACAGGTACAATTTTCAGGTTCCTTGACCCGGGGGTTCGCAGCCAGGCTTTTACAGATGCCCCTTTATCCCCTTTTCACCGGGGTTTTCAATCACACCCTTTTCGGTAATTATGGCGGTAACCAGAGCGGCAGGTGTCACATCAAAGGCGGGATTGCGGATTATCGCTCCTTCAGGAACTACCTGGCTTTCTCCCACAAAGGCGACCTCGTCAACGCTTCGCTCTTCAATAACAATGTCGTCACCTGTAGCGGTCTCTCCATCAAGGGTTGCAAGGGGTGCGGCCACGTAGAAAGGAATGTTGTGATGCTTTGCCGCAACAGCGTGGGAGTAGGTGCCGATTTTATTTGCCACATCCCCGTTTGCCGCGATACGGTCTGCGCCGACAATTATCTTTTTAATGATTCCCTGCTTCATAAAATGCGCGGCCATATTATCTGTTATGATCGTAACTTCAATGTTATCAGCCATGAGCTCCCAGGCGGTGAGGCGGGCCCCCTGGAGAACCGGCCTGGTCTCACAGGCGTAGACCGAGATACTCTTCCCCTCTTCAATGGCCGCCCTGATCACTCCCAGGGCGGTACCAAAGCCCCCGGTAGCAAGGGCTCCCGCGTTGCAGTGGGTCATGACCACGTCCCCGTCTTCAAGAAAGCCGCTGCCGTTGGCCCCCATCCGGTGATTGGCGTCAATGTCTTCCTGGAGAATTTTTTCAGACTCACGCTTAAAGGCGGCAACCAGCTCATGGACAGGACCTTCCTTCCCGAGAAGCTTTTTCATGCGCTCAATGGCCCAGAAAAGGTTTACTGCCGTAGGCCGGGTAGCGGCAAAGATATCAAAAACTTTATTCATTTCTTCGAGAAACATGTCCCGTTTTCTGTCTTTATGAAACATGGCCCCCAGGGCAATTCCCATGGCAGCGGCGATGCCGATAGCCGGGGCCCCGCGCACCTCAAGGCGGCGAATAGCTTCGGCCACCCCGGGATAATCGGAATAATCATTATAAACCTCGGCAAGAGGAAGTTTTCGCTGGTCGAGTATTGAAACAAAGTCACCTTTCCATTTTATGGTATACATGGTCTTATCCCTGGTTTTCGCTTTTTTCTACTTTATTTTTTCTCATGGTAATACAGTTTCCCTTGTTGCTCCATTCTACACTGTCCATATGAAGCTGAATAATCAAAAGTCCGCGGCCGCTGTTCTTAAAAAAGTTTTCAGGATCCCGCGGATCAGGAAGTGAACTAAAATCAAACCCCGGGCCCTCGTCTTCGATCTGGTACTCAACATAATCCGGTGTCTGCTCATAGGTGATATTAACACATCGGTCCTGGTACTTTGGATCATCTTTCCGCTTTTCGATTTCTTCGTTAAAGCCCTTTACGCCCCCCTGTTCACGGATGGCCGAACTTATCTCGAGGTTTCCATGATACATTGCGTTACTGATGGCTTCTTTCAGGGCAAGGGCTATGTTTTCCGCGGTTGTGGCGTTGCAGAGCCCCGAGGGAACAAGATTTTTTGTCAGCTTATAGGAGATAGTATTCATGATAGAGGTATCAACGGGTATCTTAAAGCGGGCCTTTTCATATTCAGTAAAGCGGGCAAAATTCTTTTCCAGGAGACGTTCATGTTTACGCCTGAGGATTGACCGTACCGATGACGCAACATCATTGATATCAAAGGGCTTTCGGATAAAATCATTGGCCCCGAAACGGAGTGCCGTTACCGCGTCTTCAACATTACCGTGACCGGTAATAAGCATAACGGGTATCGGGTTGTCAAGGGCCTTGACACGGCGAAGCAGCTCGATGCCGTCCATTTTTCTCAGTTTAATATCCGAGATAATCAGATCAATGGTTTCTTCGCCGTTCTTTATAAGGTAGAGGGCGTCTTCCGCCTTTTCAAGGGAGATGACGTGATACCCAAGGCGGGAAAGTTTCTTCTGAAGAGTAAAACGAATAACTTCCTCATCATCAATAATCAGAATTGTCGCAGCTTGATCAGGCATTATTCCGGTTCTACTCCTTCCTCACCCATTATAAAATGCCCCATCTTATCACGCTTGGTGGTAAGGTAGCGAAGGTTTTCATCCTTTGCCTTTATTTCAATGGGAACACGTTCGGTAATCTCAAGGCCGTAGCCCTCGAGGCCGATTATTTTTTTCGGGTTGTTGGTCATAAGGCGAATTTTATGAAGCCCCAGGTCTACCAGTATCTGGGCGCCGATGCCGTAGTCCCGCAGGTCATCGGGGAAACCGAGCTCAATGTTTGCCTCAACAGTATCCATTCCTTCTTCCTGGAGTTTGTAGGCCTTGATCTTGTTGCCGAGACCGATACCCCGGCCTTCCTGGCGCATGTAGAGGATTACTCCCTCACCGATCTGCTCAACCATCATCATGGCACGGTGAAGCTGGCTGCCGCAGTCGCAGCGCCGCGACGCGAGAACATCACCGGTGAGACACTCTGAGTGAACCCGAACCAGGACATCTTCCTTTCCCGAAACATCGCCTTTAACCATGGCGATGTGGGTAACATTTTCAAAGGCTGAATCATAGGCGACAATTTTAAAATCACCGTAATCAGTGGGCAGGTTTGCCGAAGAGACACGCTGAATCAACCGCTCTTTATGCTGCCGGTATTTAATCAGGTCTGCAATTGTGGCAATTTTCAAATCATGCTTTTTCGCAAATTTATCAAGGTCAGGTCGCCGCGCCATGGTGCCGTCTTCGTTGAGAACTTCACAGATAACCGCGGCGGGTTTTTTTCCTGCAAGGCGGGCAAGGTCTACGCCCCCTTCACTGTGACCGGCGCGAACCAGCACCCCGCCCTTTTTGGCCGCAAGGGGAAATATATGTCCCGGCTTTCTCAGGTCTTCAGGGCCGGAAGTTTCATCGATCATAACCGCAACGGTCTTTGCCCGGTCCGGGGCGGAAATTCCTGTTGTGGTACCTTCAACCGCATCAACGGAAACCGTGAAGGCGGTGCCGTACTTGTCAGTGTTTTCTGTAACCATCAGCTTCAGGTCAAGGCGGTCGACCATCTCCTGTTCCATGGGAACACAGATGAGGCCCCGGCCGTGGGTTGCCATAAAGTTTATAACTTCGGGGGTACAGTGCTCAGCGGCAACAATGATGTCACCTTCGTTTTCCCGGTCTTCATTATCCACCAGAATAATCATCTTCCCCTGGCGAATGTCTTCAATTACCCCATGGATATCACTGGATTTCATGGCAGGCTCCTTTGGTGCGTTTATAATCCATTAGATTTTCTGACAAAGAATAGTCAAGGTTTTTTAATCGCCTGCTTCCGGTCATTGAGCCGGTCAAAGTGAGCCGGGTATCAGTCGGTTTTTTCCGCAACTACCACGGCCGTGGCGTAGTGCCGCTCATGGCTGATGGAAAGATGAAGGGTTAAGCCCGGGGCCAGGTCGGGAGGCAGGACAAAGTACGGTTTGCCTTCCAAATCTTTTTTAATGATTATGTGGGGGAAGTTAAAGGCCTTTCCGCCCAGGGCTTTGACCAGGGCTTCCCGTGCGGCAAATCGCCCGGCAATGTAGGCGTCGGGATCACCCTTCGGGATCAAAGATATTTCTTCTTCTGAGAGTATCTTTGCGTAAAAAGATGAGCCGTATTTTTTTTGAAGCTTTTTAATGCGGGCAATTTCTACGATGTCGGTTCCGATTCCGGTTATCATTGTGGCTGGTTTTCCCTGCAGGAAGTGTGCTCTTTTTTAGTGTTACCGTTCATTGGGGCTTCAGGTTTTGAATTGGCCAGCCGGCTGGCCAATTGACCCACCGGTGGGTCAATTGAAAAAGTCGACCGGTCGACCTTTTGGTCATGTGCTTCAGGTTTTTTTCTGGTGCTGGTTGAAGCATTGATTGGTGTCTTTATACTTCTGGCCAGGTGTGAAGTCAAGGAAAGTTTTGGTGGGGAAGACGTGCTCTAAGAAGGTATTTTTTGCTTGTAATTTAGTTTGGGGTTGGGTGATATTGGGATATGTTTGTGATGTGGGTGTGAACAAGTTAGATGCAATTAGGGCGCCAAACTTTTTGTATTAAGGAAAAGAGATTGAAAAATGAAAACCCCCATGCCCCCTTTAAGAAGCCCGGCGTCCGGGCTAAAGAATATTATAGGTAAAGAATAAATGGAATACATTGTCTTT